>JAKEGO010000024.1 GCA_022615805.1 Thermoplasmata archaeon | reverse complement strand
AAGACCCCTCTCATCATTTATCTTCTAGCGTGATCCTCGGCTTAACATCGCGAGAGTCCGGGCGCTCCCTCATTTGGAGCTGAGCCCCGGACGGATCGCGATGCTGAAGACCCCTATCATCATCTATCTTCTAGCGTGATCCTCGGCTTAACATCGCGAGAGTACGGGGCGCGAAACCCTTTATGAGATATAATGAACATTAAGCAAATGGAAGAGCGCCCCGGACGGAATTTGAATCCGTGTCCTCGGCTCGACAGACCGAGATGATAGGCCACTACACTACCGGGGCCTAATGCGAGTTCTCCGCGGTAGTGTGTGGCCTCTCATCTACGACGGCCACTCGCGGGCGAAATGTCGCCCGGGCCGGACGGGCCGAACGGCCTCGCCCATCACACCACACGCGGTGCATGCCATCGAATAAATGTCAGTATTTAAAACTATCATAGTCGCGCGGGCGCTCCGTTTGGACAAGGCCGATCGCATGCTTTCAGCGGCATTGAAGGGCGGTCTCGCGCGCGGACGGCATGGGCTGGACAAGCCCCGAACGGATTTCCGATGCTCGGAGGATGATTGGCGCATGCGTCGGGGCCGCGGGCCCGTTTCACTCCGGTCTGCGCATCTCGACGCACGGCGAGCCCTGGAGCCAGGCGAGGTCGCTCATGTAGAGGTCCCTGATGTCCGTTATCTCGAGGCTCAGCATCGCCAGGCGCTCGAGGCCGAGGCCCCACGCGAGGACCGGGTGCCTGACGCCGAGCGGTTCGGTGACCTCCGGCCTGAACATCCCTGCGCCCCCGAGTTCCAGCCATCTCCCGTGGAACAGCACTTCCACTTCGAGGGACGGCTCAGTGTACGGGAAGTAACCCGGCCTGACCCTTACGTTGTCGAAGCCCATCCTCCCGTAGAACTCGGTCAATAGACCGATGAGTTGAGAGAAGCTCGCCCCCTCCTCCATGGCGACCCCCTCGATCTGCTGGAACTCGGGCAGGTGGGTGCTGTCGATCGCCTCGCGCCGGAAGACCCGATCGATGGAGAAGACCCTCACGGGGGGTTCGGGGTGTTCGTACAGGTGCCTTATCGTGTTGACGGTCGTGTGGGTCCTGAGGAGCCTGCGCTCCGCTATCTCCCGGGACCACTCGTATCGCCAACCGGTGGAGCCGGTCCCGCCGCCGTCCTCGTGAACGCTGGAAATGACATCGACGGGTTCGCCGGAGAGGTCCGCGGGCGGTCCAGAGAGGTAGAACGTGTCCTGGAGGTCCCTCGCCGGGTGGTCCTGGGGGATGAACAGCGCATCCATGCACCAGAAGGACGACTCGTCGAACGTCCCCTCGATCTCCGCGAAGCCCATGCCGAGGAAGATCCTCCTGACCTTCTCGGTGATGGCGGTCAGTGGGTGCGTCCTGCCGCCGTGCAGTGCAGGGGCGAGCATCCCGACGTCGTATGGCCTGAATGACACCTTGCGCCATCCCCCGGACCGGAGCAGGTCGGCGGTCAGTTGCGTCTCCCCCGCGCGGAGCTCGAGGTCGGCCCGCGGGACCGCCCGGCCCTGATCGGTCAGGCGGAGGATCCTCACGGACCTCTCCCGTGGCGCGACGGCCTCCCCGCGCCTCCTGAGGAGCTCGACTGTGCCGCGTTCCACGTCCGACAGTGCGTCCGCGTCGATCCCCCCGGGTTCCGCGGCAAGCCTCGCGAGGACCACGATCTCCGGGTCGGCGCTCCGGCGGGACGCCTCACCGGCCGGCGTGAGCGAGATGCGCCCCCCCTCGAGCGCGACGAGCCCCTTCCGCCTGAGCCAGCCGAGGCCGATGGAGAATTCACCGCGGTCCATCCCGGATGCCTCCCGGAGGGCGTCGATCGGGACCGAGCCATCTATGGACTCGAGCAACCTCCTTTCCGGGAGGCCGTTCTCGAGAAGGCGGCGCCCCTCCTCCCCGATGACATACGCGAGGTCGACCGTCTGGGCGATCTCCACCAGCCCTTTCCTCTCGAGCCATGACGCGGCGCTCATGGCCTCCCGGGGGTCGAGTCCGCTGATGGCATTCGGGGACACGTTCCCGCTTCGGGCGAGCTCGAGCAACACCCTCCGCTCCGGATCGCTCAGTTCCATGCGGGACGACATTCCATCGTCTCCATAAAAAAGTAATGAGGGGTCGACGGCCCGACGTTCACATGAATGGCGGAGAACTCGGCGTTAGGCGCGCGATGTACCGGTCCCCCTCGTGGATGATGTGAAGTACCACCTCGCGGTCGCCTCGCTTCCTCACCGTCCGTCTGATCATGGAGACGGGAATCGAGACGGTCTCCCGGTTCCCCTGCTGGAGCCACTTCTTCGCCAACCGCATGAACCTGACGGGGTCGTCGATCCATGATCTGTCGCCCTGCGCGTAGTGCGATATCGGCGGTATGCGGAGGAAAATGATCCGTTTATCCGTGCGGTAGAGCTCGCCGGAGCCGATGTCCGGGAAGATCATCGTGGGGAAGACCCTGCCGACCAGCCCCTTCTGGACCCTCGTGAGCTCGAAACCGGAGTCGATGTCCTGGGCGAGGACGACCTCCCCCTTCTGGAGGACCGGTTCGCCCTTCTCGTCGTGGAGGTCACCACGGGGCTCCCTGACGTTCCCGAAATTGTAGTAGGCGATCCTCATATCATTCCCAATCGATGTCTTCCTCGTCGTATTCCTCGCCTTCCCCCTCCTCCTCGAAACCCCACTCGATCTCCTCGTCCCCCGTCTTCTCCTTCTCCACCACCGCCTCCTCCGCGGGCTTCTTCCTCCTCCTGCGGAGGACGAGTCCGAGGGCGACGGCGATCACGATGGGCAGGACCGCGGCGAGCACGATGAGGAACATGTAGTTCTGGCCCGTGGGGCCATCGTCTGCCGACCTTGTCTCCCCTCCCTCGATGACAATGACGCCTCCCATGTAGTCCACCTCATCAGAGGCCCCACCGCTCACCGCGCGGAAGGAAACGGCGTATTCATCTGCCCACGTCAACGATTGAGCGAGTTCGTACCTGACGCCCGCGATGAAATCGTTACCTTCGCCCACCGCCTTCTCGAGGGGGTAAACCGTCCTGGACGGCCCCGCGTGAAGATGCACGGAGACGCTGTTAGGAGCATCGCCGTCAGGGTCCGAGTAGACGACGCTGAACGTTATAATGGTATCCGGTCCCCCCTTCAGGGGGCTCACCAGCGGGTCCGTCAGGACTGGCGGCTTGTCCTTGGGACGCACGAAGAACAGCATCGTGTCCTCCACGAGGGTCCTCTTGAGGTAACCGTCGCTGGTCTCGATGCGGTACTGGTAATCGCCCGGACCGTACGCGCCCTCTTCCTCGAGGAAGTCCTCGGTGTACGAGAACTCCTTGCCGTCGTCGTACTTGGTGTCCTTCGGCTGGGTCGGCTTCATCGCGAAGGGTCCGAACTCCAATGTGCCGTTGGGCGTGCCGAACTTGGAGAATATTATGTTCACGTAAGCCGGTCCGTTGTTGTCCGCATCGGAGTAATTGCACACGAACCTCTGGTCCTCTCCCTCTATGGGTATGGGGGCTCCCTCCCTTCTTGCATTGACCCGCGGGCGCTGGTCAACGGGGAACTCCCCGTAGACTGTGACCTCTCCCCTTCCGTCGTTCGTCTTCATGATGTAATCGTGAAGACCGTGATAGAACGTGTCATTGATCCAGTAGACCTTCCCGTTGAACGTCGAGTTGTCGTCCACGTCGTCGACGGTTATCCGCTTGACGCCGCTATCCCGTGTGTAGAGCGTGATGGTGTCGATCCTCACGGAGAGCGTCGTCGGGAGGTCGCCGTCGAGGTCCGTGTACGTGATCTTCATGGTATAGAACTGGCCTGATGCCCCCTCGATCGGATCTTGCTCGAACGTCATCGTCGGGACGGAGTTGTTCACCAGCACGTACTTGGTCACCGATGCCCTCGTGAAGAATCGGTCGGACGCCTGGGCATGGAAGGAGTAGTTCCCGTGGGGAATGCCCGAGCGCCTGAGGTAGAATTCCTTCCCGAAGACCACGTTGTCCTCGTCCGGATCGACGGGCACCATGGGGTACTCGAGGTTGCCTATGACGAGGTCGGGGACGCCGTTCACGGGGTCGTTCCCCGGGTGGACGTTCGCCATGTGCGAGTATGTGACCCTGAACTCGAACTCCGTGCTGGCGTTCCCGGTCGCCGGCGACACGGAGAG
Organism: Thermoplasmata archaeon; assembly: GCA_022615805.1. Lineage (GTDB taxonomy): Archaea > Thermoplasmatota > JAKEGO01 > JAKEGO01 > JAKEGO01 > JAKEGO01. Next base: position 17,333 of record JAKEGO010000024.1, on the reverse strand, counting down.
ACCGGCGAGGACCGGGCGGTCCATCTCGACGGTGAGGCTGAATGGCCCGGTCACTATCCAATGCGTCCCGTCATGGGCTGCGAACCCGTAGGTGTAAGTGTCGTCGTCGAGGTCGAACACTGTCGCGTTGAAGTCCTTGCCGTCCGTGATTGTCGTGTCGTTCGCGTCGTGCTCGAACATCGTGATGTTCTCCCCCTCGAAGAGAAGATGGACCGCCCGTGCGGGATCGCCGTCCGCGTCGGTGTACCGGACCTTGAAGGACCAGTTCGGGAGGAAGTCCTCGTCATTGTAGTAGTAGAGGTCCGGCAAGGGCAGGTCGAGGGCCGGCGGCGCGTTCGCAACGGTGAGGAGGAAGCCGTCCGTGCTGCTGGAGACGACGCTGTCGTTGAACCTGAAGTATATCCAATATTTGCCCTGTGCGAGATATGTCTGGTATCCGTAGAGCGCTCCGGTCGTGGGCTGGCCCGATTGGTACGTGAGGCCGTAAGTCACGTTGTCGATCCTCACCTGGGCCAGGGAGGCCATCACGCCTTCGTTGTCGATGTACTCCGCGACGAAGTATATCGGAATGCCGGCGTGCCGTTGGCCGGCGGAGTTGCTGACGTATCCATCGATTTCCGGCGGGTCGTTCGTGACGATGACCACTACGCTCCTCGTCGAGGAGTCCAGCTCCATCGTCCCGTCCCAGGCCGGGGTGTGGACGTCGAGGTGCGAGGCGTTGTACGTGGTTCCGGCCTCGGTGATGAGGGCATACGGCACGAGGGCCTCGCCGGAGAGTCCGCTGGTATCGGTCTTAGGGTCGGACCCGCTCCAGTAGGCGCTCCTGTAATGGTCCCCTTCGTCGGACCTGATCCTGACGTCGGCGCCGGTCACGGGGTCCTTGTCCGAGTCGATAACCTTCGCCGTGATCCCGTACACGAGGGAGACGTACGCGCCGTCGAAGAGGTCGAACGAACCGGCGCTCCCGTTCGCGAAGGTCGGGTTCTGCAGCACCAGGCCGGATGAACGCACGTATGCATCGACATCGTAGTTCGACCCGGCGAAGAACGTGACGTCCGAGGCGACGATCGTGGCGTCCTCCTCGAGCCTGAGGCTGTTCTGGGCATTCTCCACCATGACGTCGGAGACCGTGACGTGGTCGACCATCATCCTGGCCAGGATGCCCCGGCTCGTGGTCTGTTCGCCCGTGCAGATGAGATCGAGGTCGCGGATGTCGACGTCCGTGCAATTGCTCCAGATGTTCACTCCAGTATATTCGAACCAGATGTTCCCGCTCAACGCGATGTCGCTGGTCTCCTCGATGTAGACGCCGTCCCCACCAGGGTCGTTCAGGCTTACGACCGCGTCGATTCCGATGGAGTCGCGTACCTGGAGCCCTCCCGTTGAGAAATCCGATCCCGTGAAGTTCAGGGTCAGGTTGAAGGAGTCCTGAACCTGGACGCCGTACAACGCGTTGCCGATGATCGAGGAGCGCATGGCCGATGGGCCGAGAAAACCGTTCGTGCAGCGGTACAGATGGACACCGACGCTGTTCGCGTCGGCCACCCTTATGCCCTCGATGCGCGGCATGTCCACGTCACGGAGGTAGATCGCTCTCTTGACCTTCTCGCAGTCCACGTCCTTGATCCTCAGGTCGGTGCAGCCGTCCGAGGCGATGCCGTTCTCGTTGCGCTGGAGCGAGCAGTCCTCGATGAACGTCCCCGTGGCCCCGTCCACGAGGATGCCATCCAGGCCCTTCTTGTCAGGGGAGCCGGTCGCATTCGCGATCGAAAAGCCGATCAGGGTCACATCATCCGCGTAGATGGTGACGACCGTGCCCGTCTTCTCCGAGTCGATCGTCGCGTCCCCGTCCGCGTTGATCGTCACGGAAGTGTTTATCCACAGCCTTTCGGTGTACGTCCCGACGTACACGGAGATGATGTCACCGGGCGATGCGTTGTCAAGAGCTTCGCCGATGGTGTCGTAGTCCGCCCCTCCGGAATCATCGACCGTTATCTCCGCTCCTTGGCCCGTTCCCGAGAACAACAGTGCCACGGTGAAGATGCTGGCCAATACCGTTATTAACGCTCGTCCTGACATCAGGCATCGCCACGCGATAAACCGACGGATTGGATAAATACCTTACTATTGGGAGGGCCGATGTGATCTGGCCGCCCTTCTCGCCCAGTCGATGACCTGCCTCGCGGTCGCTGGACCGATGGATGGAAGCCTCTCGAGCTCTGCCATGCTCGCGTCGGCGAGTGCCGCGACGCTCCCGAAACCCGCATCGTGCAGCGCCCTCCCCCGGCGCCTTCCGATCCCCGGCACCCGCATGATGGCGAGCAGCTCCGGCCTGACGCCGTGCTGGAGGCGCGCCGAGATCTCCCGGGCCCCGGCGGACCGGTCCCGCCTCGCGAGCGTCGTCACGTCCGCGTATGCTCCGCCGATCCATCCCGCTCCCTCCACGAGGCTCCTGAGGTCTCCGGGCCCGACCCCGAATAGGTCGGCCATCTCCCCCTCCGGCATCTCCTGCGTCCAGGCGTTGAGGACGGCGGCGGTCTTGAGCACGTCGGAGTAGCCCTCATCGTTCAACTCCCCCAGAAGGGGGCCTCCGTGGACGTCGAAAAGCCACTTGGCGTCATCCACGAACGCCCCGATGCCCTCTTCGTCGCTCCTGGCGGCGAACGTGAAGAGGTCCGGGGAGGCTGCAATGGCCGCGAGGTGGTGGAACGGCCCTTCGGGCATCACTGCCTGTGCCCTGGTGAAGAGGAGGGCGCTGGCCGGATCAACGTAGGTCCGCGCCGTCACCTGGCCCAATGCCGTGGCCCGCAATCCCTCGCCCGTTTCGATGAACCCGTGCTCAGCGAGCGATCCGAGGGTATCGTCGAGGATCCCCTCCACGTGCCACAGGTCCGTCGAGTGCGCGAAGAACGTGTCGTCCAGGAAGTCCCTCAGGCCCTCGAGCGAATGGCATTCGCCCGCGGCTATCGCCGACAGGACGTGCACCCGGAGAGCCCTCGGCTCGAAGAGCTTCGATGTGATGGGCTCGACGGCCCCGAGGATGTACTCCTCGACGGCCCTGCGGGCCTCGCCGCGCTTGTTCGCAACTATTATCGCCTCTCCGTACGGGTCGAGGCCAGGCCTTCCGGCGCGCCCCATCATCTGCCTTATCTCGAGGACGGGGATGTCGGTCATTCCAACGCCCCTCTCGAACCGCCTCGTCGACGTCACGATGACCCGCCTCGCGGGGAGATTGATGCCCGCCGCGAGGGTCGGTGTCGCGAAGAGGAGCCTGACCTCACCGTGCCGGAACGCGCGCTCCACCGTCCGACGGAGGTCGTTCCCCAGACCCGCGTGATGGAATCCTACGCCACCCCGAAGCGCCTCGGCCAGGGCCGTGCCGAGGGCGCCCCATTCCTCGCGGACCTCCAGCTCAGGTCCATCCAGCCCCAGTGCCCTCGCGTGGTCGAGCGCCTGACGCTCGGCCTCCCGCCGGCCGCGCGTGAACACGAGGGCCTGCGCGCCGGACGACACGGTTTCCGCGAGAAGGGTCCTCCAGTCGCCCTCGACCTCACGTCTCTCCCCGTCGATGTACTCCAGGGATCCTCCGTGTAGCACGCCCTCCCTCAGCCGCACCGGGCGCCAATCCGAGCTGATCAGGTCTGCCCCGAGCCAGTCCGCCACCTCGACCGCGTTCCCGATCGTGGCGCTCAGCCCGACGATCTGGACCCTCCTCCGCTTGAGCCGGGACAGGACGACCTCGAGCGTCGGCCCCCTTCGGGGGTCGGTCATGGTGTGGATCTCGTCGGCGACGCAGACCGCGATATCCTCGAAGAACGGGTTCCGGTGCCTCATCAGGGCATCCGCCTTCTCGGACGTGGCGACGACGATGTCCATGTCCCCCAGTTCCCTGTCCTCGAGGGCGTACTCTCCCATCGAGAGCGCGATGCGGGCCTCCTTCGGGAGGATGGCGCGGAGGTCGTCGTACTTCTCCGTCGCGAGGGCGCGTAGTGGGACGAGGTACAGCCCCTTCGCGCCGCGCCTGTAACCCGCCAGGAGGGCGGCGTAACCGACGAGGCTCTTCCCGGCGGCAGTGGGGACGCTCAGGAGGAGGTCCCGTCCCTCGACCGCCGGGCCGATGGCCTCCTCCTGCGGCGGATAGAGGGAGGTGATGCCCGCGCGCTCCATGAGGTCCCTGACGATGTCCATGCGGAGGGTGAGGGGCGGCATCGGTGAAAAAGGTTCCCGAAAGGGGTCGGTGAACGTGACCGCAGGGCTCCCCGGCGGTAGGTTCCACGGGGGTGATATCCCCCAATGGCTGCATGTCATCCCGGTGATCGCATGAGGGCATCTCGCGAGGAGCTGGTGGACACGGTGCTCGACAACGAGACGCGCAGGCGGATATACCAGCACCTTCTGGCGAACCCGGGCGCGCACTACAGGGGCATCCTGCGGTCCCTGGACCTCGGGAACGGCACACTCATGCATCACCTCCGCGTCATGGACATGGCGCGGATCATCCGCGTAAGGCGGTGCGGTCGCCGGGCGCTCTACTATCCCATAGAGATCGCCCCGGCCGTCGCCGATGGCGGCCGCGGGCGCGAGCTCATGGAGGCCATCGCCCGCGCCCCTGGCATTTCGGACAGGGAGATAGCGGTCTCGGCGTCCCGCTCGCTCAGGTGGGTCCGGGCCAACCTTGCGGCCCTCGAGGAGGAATCCCTGGTCGGCATCAGGAGAACAGGCGGCCTGTGGAGGTGCTACCTGCTCCTCCCCGAGCGCCAGACGGCGACGCCATGCGCGGACAAGATGTACCACGCCGTCGGTTCGGTATGACACCTACCCGCGCGCCGTGCGACGCAGGGGGCGCCGTCCGGCCAGAGGGCTTCGGAGAGCTCCCCATCAGGTCATGCTCGTCCCAATGCCCCAATCTTCGCCCGCGAATGGCAGGAATGGACGGGAGATCGTCATACTTTCTCCAAAACCTTTAAGACCTCGGTCGCAATGGAACCCTCTGGGGTATGGCTATGAAAGGCATCCTCATCGCCGCGATACTGGTATTCGTCATGTTGATGGTGATCCCGAACGGATCCAGCCAGAATTCAAATCCGACCCTCATCGCATTGAAGGGCGACGACACCCTGAGCCCGGAGATGGACCCGGAAAGCGAAGCGACGACCAAGACGGTCCAGGCGGAATACATCGACCTCTTCCCTATTCCCGCTAAGGCCTCCCGCCAATGGGTGGACGCCGGTTCATGGACCGTGAACATCGGCAGCGAACTTGCGGCGAACGGAGGCGTCGTCAACATATGGTACCAGGACGTCGACGACGGATCTACGAACAGCCCCCAATGGAACGCCTCGATCTACGTCGGCGGTTCCCTTGCGGGCCACGGTCAGGCGGACGGCGCCGCCGATGCCGACACGCCCACGCTCGTCACGATATCCATCGATGCCTCCAGCATATCCGTGGGCAGCGGCCAGGACCTCGAGGTCAGGCTCCGGTACACCGGATGGGAGGATGCGACGCTATACTATGATTGCCTCCAGTACCCCGCCGGATGGCAGGCGAACACGAATGCCCTCCAACCGGTCACGATGACGGCGACGAAATCGAAGGTCAACCTCATCTTCGTCGACGTGTTCGACATCACGTGGAGATCGAACGACTGGCTCTACGTCTACGCATGCCCCGCATCGGACGGCAGCGGCCCGACGAACCCCGAATACAGGCTGACGACGTTCACGGTCCTACAAGGCGAGCCCGTCCCCCTCTCGAACAGCAGCAAGGCGGCGACGATCCTGCAGTTCGACGCCAAGCTGGACGACGGGGAATGGAAGCTCGGCGCACGGATGCAGTACAACAACGATAGCTTCCTCAACGACATCTCCTTCCCGGTCAAATTCAAGAAAGATGACAGCGGCGGCCCCCTCGGCGACCTCCCCGGTTTCGAGGCTCCACTGATCGTGTTCGCCATTCTTGCGACGCTGCTCGTCCTCAGAAGAAGACGTTGAGGCTCCGGCGCTTCCGGAGCATGACGACCCATGGCCTAGCCATGGTCACATCACCTCCAGGGGGCAACAGGGCTCGTGGCCTAGTGGATCATGGCGCCAGCCTTCTAAGCTGGATGTCCCGGGTTCGAATCCCGGCGAGCCCGTACCATTCCCGTCATGTGTCTACGTGTTAGCAAAGGGAATGGTACATCTCGGGGATCTGAACCCGGAATCGGTCCCGGGTGTTTGGAAAATGCGTTTAAAAGCGATGATTTTCCAAACCCGGATGATGCGAAGCATCATCACGGTCGAATCCCGGCGAGCGTACTTTTTCGAACATCGTTCTTATGAGCTCGTTGAAGCCCCGATGTGAGAAAAAGCACGTCCAAAAAGGGACCATTCGCCCAGACGAAAGACAATGGATGGGCGAATGGGCCTGCCCTGTTCAAATTGTCCTTGATATACCGGGTATCGCCTCGCTCCCAATGGGTGAAGTGACCATCGAGACGATTCCCAGGCCGATCGTTTGGGCGCTGGACGAGGAGCGTCGGTTTGGGGCGCCCCGTTCGACATGTACTCGAGCGCTCGACTCGCATGGGTCACGCCGTTCGTCGCAACCCACGGGGGCCTCCTTCCTTTATATACGAGGACGTGATTCGTGTCATAAACCCCCAAAAAATGCCGGGTTGTGACACGATGAGGGCATCGCTGGTCTGGGAGAGGTTGCTCGTCGAGGGCCGGAGGATCGTGACCTCCAACGAGATAGCGGGACTCTCGGAATTCGTTTCGCGGGATGGCGCCGATGTGATCGACTACCTCCAGCAGAATGGATACATCGTGAGGATACTCCGGGGCATCTTCTACGTCATGAGCATGGACGAGCGGGGACGCGGGAAATATGACCATTCGCTCCACGAGATGGTCGCCATGGCTCTGGAGAGGAAGGGGGTGGCCAATTGGTACTACGGTCTGGAGACCGCTCTCAAGTTCAATGCCATGACCCATGAGTACTTCATGATCGACCATGTCCTGACCGATTCGTACAGGACCACGAAGGTGATCCGGATAATGAACGCGGACTTCGAGTTCATCCGGAGGGGGCGCTGGAGCTTCGAGAGGGGGATTACGAGAGAGGGGGGGATCCGATACTCCGACCCCGAACGGACCGTGCTCGACATCGCATACAGGAGTTACCTCAGGACCGGGGACGAGACGCTCTACCTTGCCCCCCTGAGGGAATACCGGGACGTCGTCGATCGTGCACGACTTCGCGGTCACCTGGGCATCTATCCGCCCCGGTTCAGGGAGCGCGTGGGGGGGGAGGTATGAGCCAACGCGGCGAGTTCCTGCAGAGGCTGAACCGTGAGCTGAGGCCGAGAAGGCCGGACATCATCGAGAAGGACTTCCACCTCCATCGGCTGTTGAATGTCATATCGCGGGACGAGTGCCTCTCCAGGAACCTTGCGTTCAAGGGGGGCACGTGCCTGATCAAGGCCTATCTTGGCTATTACAGGTTCTCGGAGGACATCGATTTCACGTGGAGGAACCGATCGATACTGGAGGACGTGCGCTCCACGATGGATCTCAGGAGGCGCTGCTCGAGGATGACCGACGACATCATCGGGCGCCTCGTGCCGATCGCCGACCGATTGGGTTTCGACTTCAAGGGCGTGAAATCGGAACGGGACGAGGTGGCGATCGGGAGCGGGGGCCGGATGCCCAGGTTCTACCTGGGATACCGGTCCGAGATCGTCCCGACCGACGCCAGGATCAAGATGGAGGTCAACTTCGTGGACCTCGAGGGTCTCCCCTGCCAGACCAGGGAACTGAGGAGTTACATCGAGGGGTACGAGAACAGGGAGCTCCAGGTCCTCTTCCCCGAGCAGTACGGCGAGTACACCGCACGGATGACGATGACGTGCTACGATCATCAGGACATCTTCACCGACAAATGCAGGGCGGCGCTGACCCGGGCCACTTACAAGGTCCGGGACATCCTCGACATCATCTATCTCGAGGACCGGTTCGGCCTCTCGATCGGGGACCTGGAGGACTCCATCGTCGAGAAGACGCGATTCATGGTCGAGTCCTACGACAGATACCACCTCAACATCCGCGAGAGGGGATTCCCGGACGTCGCATCCCTGGAGGGCGAGGAGATGCAGTTGCTCATCGAGCCTCCCCCGGAGGGGCTGTACCGAGAGATAGAGCGCGTCCATGGCGAGCTCGAGGCCGTCCGCTCCCGTTTGACATCCCCGCCCTGAGGGGGCGCCCTCCGGCCAGAATGTCCCGGGGACACGTTGCCGCGCCCGACGTACTTTTTCGAACATCGTTCTTATGAGCTCGTTGAAGCCCCGATGTGAGAAAAAGCACGTCCAAAAAGGGACCATTCGCCCAATGGGGCTTCAATGGATGGGCGAATGGGCCTGCCCTGCTCAATGGGTCTTCGACCTACTTGGTATCGCCTTGTTCCCGGATGAGCGCAGTGACCATCGATGAGATTCCCAGGCCGATCGACGACCGATCGAGTACCGGTCTTTGATGAGCCTTTTCCCCGATGGCTACGGCCGACTCCCGGGCCCCCCTTCCGGTCGGGGGGCTTCCCGCCTGCCCTATGGCCGCTCGCGGACTCCCGGGGTCGCCCGCTCGCTCATCGCCCCTCGCGGAAACCGTCCTCCGTTTCCACAACCCCCGATGCCGCCACCTTTCGGGGTCCTTTCCGACGGTCCGCGTGGACCCGCCTCCAATACGATTAAATAAGAGTAGCCTTCTGCCTCGCCCGGTGAGAGGATGGCACAGGTCATCGAAGCGCTCGTCGAGGGCGGCAAGGCGACGCCCGGCCCGCCGATCGGTCCAGCGCTCGGCCCGCTAGGGGTCAACATCGGCGAGATCATCAAGGTCATCAACGAGAAGACCCGCGACTTCGCGGGGATGAAGGTCCCGGTCAAGATATCCATCGACCCGAAGACCAAGGCATTCGAGATCACCGTGGGCACGCCTCCGGTCAGCGCCCTCGTCTTCAAGGAGCTCGGGATCGAGAAGGGCTCGGGTGCGAGGCTGGAGACCATCGCCGGGGACCTGACGATCGACCAGGTGATCAAGATAGCCCGCATGAAGCAGGACTCCCTCCTGGGGGCGACGTTGAAGGCAAAGGCCCGCGAGGTGATCGGCGCCTGCGTTTCCATGGGCATCAACGTCAACGGCAATGATCCGAAGGAGGTCCTGAGGCAGATCGACGCCGGGATACTCGTCATCGAAGGGTGAGCCCCGCGGGGAGATCTTCGCCCGAATGCCCCGAACATCGTCCGCTTTTCCGAGAAGTCCGATCCGCCTGGCCCTTCCAAGGGACGATAAGGGTCCGACGGCCGCCGGACAGCATCGCCGTACATCGTCGACTGTCGTTACAGGGAACACAAAATGTTCTTATACCGTCGGGGGGTCAGGCAAATCCGCTGCGGAGAGGGTTCCATTGGCCGTGGGGCTGTTCAAGGACGTGGAGTGGACGCCCGTGGGTGTCCTGTCCCTCGTGGGGCAGGTCCTCGCCATCGTCTTCCTACTCGTCGGGCTGTCCCTTCTGGTCGCCATCGCGTTCGGGTACTTCGGCTATCGCAAGGGCGTCGTCCTGTTCCCGCAGCCCATCGTCCTGCTGATCGATGTCTTCTACAGCCCTCTCAAGCGGGCATTCAGTGTCATTCACAGGGACCCGCGGCTCGTCGACGACATCTCGATCGCTCTCCGGAACCACCTGAACCGCGATGACTACGCGATCGTGCCCCCGAAGGACAGGGTCATCCTCGTCCCCCAGTGCCTCAGGCACACGAGGTGTCCGGCGCCGATGAGCTCGGAGGACGGTTTCGGCTGCAAAGTGTGCGGATTGTGCGATATTGCCAAGATTTATAAAGTAGGAGAGGCAATCGGGACAGAGATATACATCGCACCCGGGGGCAGGTTCGCCAAGCGCATCCTCGCTCGGTCCAAGGAAGGAGGCAAGAGGGCCGTGCTCGGGGTCGCATGCCACACCGATCTGTACGAGGGCATGCTGGCCTCGAAGATCGGGAAAATACCCGCTCAAGGGGTACCCCTCTCGACCGAGGGTTGCGTCGCCACCCAGGTGGACATCGAACGCGTGATAGATATGATGCTCGTGGGAGTCGAAAGGGAAGAGGCCGCCCGCGTCAGGGAGCTGATAGCGTGAACCTGCCAGCGGACCCGTTCTTCTGGCTCGCGGTGGTGACCATCGCGGTCGTTACCGGCACCCTCATGATCATCGGCCTTGCGATGAAGGTCGGGGCCTCCCAGATCGACAGGGACCGCAAGAGGTTCCCCCGCGGGATACTGTTCCTCATCAACTCGTTCTACCAGCCGATGAGGGCGCTGGCGCGCAGGCTCGGCAGGGACGAGCGCATCATCCAGCGCATCGGGGTCGACCTCTACAACCACGTCGCCCGCGAGGAATATGCGAGCGTCTCCGCAGAGGGGCGCATCATCGTCATCCCGCACTGCCTTCGCGACCTCAAGTGCCCCGCCAAGACCGATCCGATCGCGGGGCTCCTCTGCGTCCGCTGCGGTCGCTGCGGCATCGGTCCCTTCACCGAGAAGGCCGAGAGGCACGCCGTCAAGACCTACGTCGTCAACGGGTCCTCCTTCGTGAGGAGGGTCGTGGCCCACTACCAACCGGAAGCGGTGTTCGGCGTCGCCTGCACCCGGGACCTCTTCGAGGTGATGAGGCACGTCAACGGAAAGGGCATCCCCATGGTGGGGACCCTCCTCAAGATCGACGGGTGCGTCTCGACCGACGTCAACTGGTCCGATGCCCTGGCACACTTCGTCATAGGTCTGCCTCCGCTGCCGGAGGACCTGGTCGCGGGCGCGGCCAGCGATGCCGCGGTGGAACCGACCCCCGCGGAGACGATCGCCCAGGCGTGAGAGCGGCCGCTCGGTCGCGCTCGACATTGCGATCCCCGATACCAGGCATCGCTCCCCGCGGTCAACGTCCCATTGGATTCTGCGGAATGGAACTCTCGTGAACGTGCCAGAAATGGCAATGCGGCGCAATGCTGGGTCTCAGAACCCGCCCCGCTCCTCCACGGTCCTCATGACCGCGGGATAGGCCGCCTCGACCTCGGTGAGGACCGCCTTCGCCCTCCCGAGGATGGGCGATGCCACGGCCCTGTCCTCGACCTCCTTGAGGTTGATCCTGACGTTGAGCGAAGCGGCATTTGCGGCAGCCCTCGCCATTATCGCGGCGGAGCCGGCGTCGCTCAGGGCGTTCGGGTTCCCCGCTATCGCAGCCCGTCCGGCGAGGCGGATGACCTCCAGCGCCCTCTCCATCGTCTCGAGCGGGACCCTCGCGGCCTCCACGTAAGCGGCCTGCAACGCCGTTCTCCGCGCCTCCGTCTCCTCGGCGGTCCCCTTCCGCATGCGGATCGCAGCTATCACCGAGTTGAAGGCTTCAGTGTCCACGTCGATGAGCCTCAACAGTCTGGCCTGGAGCGCCTGCGCCTCGTTCCCGATGGCATCCATCTCCGCGCGGACGCCCTCGTTCCCCTTCCTCCCTTGAGAGAGCGCCGCGACCATTGACGTAAGCGCGGCACCGAGGGCTCCCGCCAGAGAGGCCACGCTCCCGCCGCCCGGGGCGGGCGACTCCCTCGAGGTCTCCTCCACGAACTCCCTGACGGACATCGCCGGAAGAGTTTCTCGGGCGATGATGTGCTCGAGGACCCGCTCCTCCGGTACGAAGGGGGATAGCTCGTTGAGGCCCATGGTCGTCACCGTGGCCCTTATCAGGTCCTTCTCGGGCACCCCTGTGCCCCTTCCCCGTTTGCGGAGGAAGTGCCGTCCCGCCTCGACGAGCGGCTCCTTCGGCACAAGGCCGATGATCTCGCTCCCCGTGACGCGGAGGCCAAGCTTCTCCGCCTCCTCGACGCATGCCTCGAAGACCTCGTGCAACGGCGTCGTCCTGAAGCTGACGAGGTTGATGCTCACCTGTGCCCTGTCGTACTCGTCGATGTACCATCCGATGGCCTTGACCGCCTTGAATCTCCCGGGGACCGTGACCGCTTTACCGGCCGCATCCCGGACTATCTCTCCGTTCTCGTCTCTCATCGCCCTTCCCGCCTCGCGAAGGTTCAGGGCGATAGCGTGAGCCAGCCCCTTGTCGGTCGAGTCGATGTTCACGTTGTAGGCGATCAGGAACTCCCTCGCCCCGATGACGGTGGCGCCGGTCCGCACGACCCGTCCGTCATAGGTCCTCGGGCCGAAGTCGGGGGTCCAGCCAGGGGCACTCATCTTCATGGCGAGGCCCTCGTACTCGCCCCTTCTGACGTCAGCGAGGTTGGTACGGTGGCCGGCGGTCGCCGACGCCTCGTAGAGGTACACCGGTATCCCCGCCGCGCCGACCCGTTCGCCGACCCGCCAGGAGAGCGAAACGCAGTCCTCCATGGTCATGTCGGAAACGGGGACGAACGGGCAGACGTCGGTCGCGCCGATACGAGGGTGCGCCCCCCGATGTCGTGTCATGTCGATGAGCTCCGCTGCCCGGAGGACCATGGCCACCGCTGCCTCCTCGACAGGTCCGGGAGGGCCGATGAACGTCACGACCGTCCTGTTGGTCGCCTCGCCGACCTCCACGTCGAGGACCTTGACGCCCTCCACCGCGGAGATCGTGGCGACGATGTCGTCGATCGCCTTCCTGTTCCGTCCTTCGCTGAAGTTGGGGACGCATTCCACCAGGGCCAATGCCTCACCGTTTCTCGATACGGGGGAGCGTATTTAACGTTTGTCCGCCGCGCCGCCGCCGGATGACCTCCCGACCGCGGGCCCGCAAGGTTGAATAGGCCAGGACAGGATACGCCGGCAATGGCCGATCCCCTATGGGTATATGTTGACCGCATACGCCGCCGCGCGACCGTCCATCGCGCCACCTGCCCCTACTGCAACGACGGGAAGGGCTTCCACCACCTCGTTTCGGGACGGGTCGGCGGGGAGTGGAGCGGCCCCTTCTTCTCCCCCGCTGAAGCCATGTCGTTCGCAAGCGGTACCGGCCGTCCACTTCACATGTGCTCACGGTGCATGGGCAACGATCCCTGGAAAGGAAGGGCGCGCACCGGCTGAAGGTCCACGCATACCATATGTTTATTAACGATAAACGGCATTAGAATACCCCGTTGATACGATGAAGTATATCGTTGTTACGGGCGGCGTTTTGTCAGGGCTCGGGAAGGGGATCCTGGCTTCCTCCACGGGGCTCCTTCTCAAGAGTTGCGGGTTCTCGGTCACCGCGGTCAAGATAGATCCCTACCTGAACTGCGATGCGGGCACGATGAACCCGTACCAGCACGGCGAGGTGTTCGTCATGGACGACGGTGGCGAGGTGGACCTCGACCTCGGCAACTACGAGAGGTTCCTCGACGTCGACATGACGCGCGACAATAACATCACGACGGGCAAGGTGTTCAGGGCCGTCATAGAGAAGGAACGCCGGGGCGACTACCTGGGAAAGACCGTCCAGATAATCCCCCACATCACCAACGAGATCAAGGACCAGGTCCGCCGCGTCGCCGGTGCGTCGGGGGCGAGCATCATGATCATCGAACTGGGCGGAACGGTCGGCGACATCGAGTCGATGCCCTTCATCGAAGCTCTGCGACAGCTCCGCCAGGAGGCCGGCCGCGGCAATATCATGTTCATCCACACGACCCTCGTTCCCGTCGTCGGAGCGGTTGGGGAGCAGAAGACGAAGCCCACCCAGCACAGCGTTAAGACGCTCATGTCCCTCGGGATCCATCCCGACGTGATCGCCGCCAGGTGCTCGATCCCCATCGAACCTTCGACGCGGGAGAAGATATCGCTATTCTGCGACGTCCCTCTGAAGGCCGTCCTGAGCATCCACGATGTCGAGTTCATCCACGAGGTCCCGATGCTGCTCGAGGCCCAGGGCATCGTTCCGCTGGCGGAGGAGCACCTCGGGCTGCAGAAGCTGAAACCCGACCTCGAGGGCTGGCGAAGGTACGTGAGCGCCCTCAAGGGGACACGGGCGAACGTCACCATCGCGCTCATCGGCAAGTACACGCACCTCAAGGACTCGTACATCAGCCACCTCAAGGCGCTCGAACATTCCGGTGTGGAGAACGGGGTCAAGCCGAAGATCGTGTGGGTGGAGGCGACCGACCTGGAGGACACGCGCGACACGTCATGTCTGTCGGGCGTGCACGGTATACTCGTCCCTGGCGGTTTCGGGGTCCGGGGGTCCGAGGGGAAGATACTGGCGATCCAGTACGCCCGGGAACACGGGATCCCTTATCTGGGCATCTGCTTCGGCATGCAGATGGCCGTGGTGGAATACGCCCGCAACGTCCTCGGGTGGAAGGATGCCAGGAGCGGTGAGTTCGACGGCCCCTCCGAGCACGTGGTGATCGACCTCATGCCCGAACAGGGAAAGACGGACAGCAAGGGAGCGACCATGAGGCTCGGCGCCCATAGGGTCACGATCAAGGACGGTACGTTGGCCAGGAAGGTCTACGGTGTCCCGGAGGTCCGCGAGAGGCATCGACACAGGTACGAGGTGAACCCCACGCACGTCCCGCGGCTCGAGGCCGCGGGCATCGTGTTCTCCGGCAACGACGGTGGCGAGCGGATGGAGATCATGGAGCTGCCGGACCATCCGTTCTTCCTCGCGACGCAGTTCCACCCCGAACTCCGATCGAGACCGCAGAAGGCATCCCCGCCCTTCCGGGCGTTCCTCGCCGCCGCGAAGAGGGTGGCGGAATGACGTCCAAACGCGTCACCCTCGACTTCGTCGACGGCCGGTTCCTCGGCAGCAACGGCGACAGCGAAATGGAGCTCTTCCGGTTCGAGGAGGGCGTAACACCGGTCGAGGCGCTGCTCATGGCCGCTGCGGCCTGCAGCGTGATGGACGTGAACATGATACTCGGGAAACGAAAGGTCGACTTCAACGTCATGCGCGTCGAGGTCGAGGCGGAGAAGGTCGACGCCCCATCGAGGCTGGAGAGCATCCACCTCAGGTTCGCCTCCGACGCCCCCCGCGAGGAGATGGAGCGCGCCGTCAGGCTCTCGCTTGAGAAGTATTGCACCGTCATCAACACGGTGAGGGGCGTCGCCAGGGTGACCTCGGAGATTGTCGAGGCGTGACTCTCGCGCTCAAGGGCTCTCCGCTCCTTCACCGGACCCGCCGGGCCCATCCCTCAACGGCCGCGACACCCCCGGAAGCTTCCCATCCTTCGTAAGGAGGACCACCCGCGAGTCCGCTTTCTCCGCCGTCACGACGTATCCGGTCCCCCCGGCCAGCGCCTCCGCGAACTCTCTGACCTGGTCGATGGACGGCATGCAGTCGATGCTGAGGACCTGGCGCGAGTGCCCGACGAACACGTACCCTTTCGCCTCGACGTAATCCGGCTCCGCCAACGATACCTGACGGGCGTAGCCGTCTACGTCCACCATGTTGTACCCGTTGACAAGGGTGTGGCGGATGACGGTGCGCGTGTCGAGATCGTGAAGGACGCCGAGCCCATCCTGCAGTCTCCCCCAGAGCGCGTCCGACGAAGGCCTGCAGAGCCTCGAGAAGACCTCCCTGTTGGGCGCGTCGACGGAGACGTAGACCTGGGTCGGCAGGGGATCGATGGCGGCGAGCCTGTCGGGGAGCGTCCCGTTGCTGACGAGGAAGGTAGTGATCCCGCGCTCGCGAGCCGCGGCGACGAGGTCGCCGAGGAGGGGGTACATCGTCGGTTCTCCGGCGAGCGAGATGGCCATCTGGTCGGGGTCGCGGGCCTCGTGCCACATCCCGTCGTCGACCGTCTCTACGCCCCTGTATCCGGAGACCAGCCGCCTCTGCGTATCGATGGCGCCTTCGAGGAGGGCCACGGCCTCCATCGGCTCGTCGACCACCGGGTCGTCACCCGGGTACCGCCAGCAGAAGAGGCACCCCTGGTTGCACCCGAGCCACGGGGTCATCTGTAGGCAGCGGTGGGAGGAGATGCCGTAGAACGTCTCCTTGTAGCACGGTCTCCCCTTCACCAGTTTCTGGCGGAGCCAGTGGCAGAGCTTGACCGCCGAGTGCTCCCCGACGAGGCCGTATCCCTGACGTTCGAGCAGCCCGCGATGGCCGGCGTCCATCACCGGAACCTCCCGGGGATCAAGGGATCGCCTTCTCCATGGTGTATGCGTCCTCCCCGCTGGTGTAATAGCGTTGGAGGAGGCCACGTATCGTGAATCCGTGATGCTGGTAGAACAGGATGGCGTCCTTGTTCCGGACGCGGACCTCGAGGACCACGTTCGTCATCCGTTTGGCCTTGGCCTCCCTCATGAAGACCTCGAGGAGGTGGGTCCCGACCGCCCGCCGCCGGTATGCCGGGTGCACGGCGAGCATCAGCAGCCTCGCGACCGTCCCCTCGTGGATGGCCCCGAGGGAGAAGCCGACGGTCCTCCGTCCCCTGGTGGCGACGATGAAGGCCTCGGGCCAGGAGTTGGCCAGGTGGAGGTAAACGCTCGGGTCGTAGTTCTCCCCGAGGGTCTTGGCGACGATCGCCATGACGTCGGAGAGGTCCTCCCTCTCGAACCGCCGGATGCGGAACATCGGGGTGCCATTCACAGGTGCCATATAAAAAATGTGGTAAATCCGCAGGGTGTCTATCCTGGCCCCTCAAGGGAATGTGCGGCACCCCACATCATTTCACATATTCTCCGTCTACCCCGCATGACCAACGCCCAACCGGTCGCTCACTTCTCTTCCCCTCGGGTGGTCCAATGCTTAAGTGGAAAAAGGCCCCGCCTCCTGGGCCAGGGGATGGCGGCGCTCATTTGCACATCCCCTGGGCCGGGAGTCGGGACACGTCCCCGTAAGGACCCGTTGATGATCAGTCCTCATTGTGATCAGACTCCACCTACCCCGCGGGATCGCCGTTCAACCAGTCGCTCCCCTTTCTTCCCCCCACATGATCCAACGTTCAAGGGGAAGAAAAGGCCCCGCCTCCTGGACCAGGGGATGGCGACGCTCATTTGCACATCCCCTGGGCCGGGAGTCGGGACATGTCTAGGTCCATGTATGATCTAAATACGATTAAGATGAAAGAGAAATGGTCCCGACTCCCGGATTTGAACCAGGGACCTGCCGGTCTCTGCCGGTTGGCCGAGCAACCTCGTAGGTCTACAGCCGGCCGCTCTAGCCAGTCTGAGCTAAGTCGGGACTGGGACCGACTATTAGAGATATCCTATAAATAATTTTAGAATCTTCCGGCTACATCCTAAAAGTCGGGTCTGCTGGAATGGGATGGGAGGCCTTGGAATTACTGGCTCGTTCTGCGAATTGCTCGCAACAATCACGTTATGTGCCGCCAATGGACTTTT
>JAKEGO010000181.1 GCA_022615805.1 Thermoplasmata archaeon | reverse complement strand
GTTACTCTGTGACGCATTGGTCCCTTAACTCCCTCAACCTCCGTCGAAATATGCCATGCGTTCGATGATGTCCCGAGAGCATCTCAACCGATTAAGGCGTCGAGGTGTAAGTACCAATGTCCCGAAAGGGATAACGTTCGAAGCGACGAGATCCCAGCCAATGGGAGGACCGCAATCTTTTTATATGTTATAAATATTTCACATTCTGTTGGATTGAGATAACAGAAAGATAGAAATAAGTAACATGTATGTGTGGGGGCACGCGACATGGGTGGTGTGCGGTGCGGAACCGGATCAAGGAGCTGCGGGCGAGGTACGAAATGACGCAGGGAAAGCTTGCCGAAGTGGTCGGGGTGCGGCGCGAGACCATCGGGCACATGGAGAAGGGGCGGTACAATCCGTCGCTCCTGCTCGCCCATCGCGTCGCGAGAGCGCTTCACACTACAGTCGACGAACTGTTCACGTTCGAGGAGGAGACCTAGTTCTGAGAGCCTCTGAGGGATAAGCAATTCGGGGAAGGGTGAGCCTCCTTCTTGGTTCTAAGCCCCCAATAGAACTGCCCTTCCCCTTCACCCTCATCGGGGGGGGAAAGGAAGCTGGCCGCGTCGGGATGGGACGGCTCGGGATGGGAGCGACCGTCCCCCCCAACCTTATCGTGGAGCCGGATCGACCGTGCCACACTCATTGCGTTGCGAGTCCGCTGCGGTCATGGCACTCCACGATGAGAGGTGCCAGGGATCAGGATACCTTTTCCTCCCGACGCTGGATGTGCTGAAAAATATGTGCGGGCTGCCGGTGCCTTCTTGCGTCCGGCAGCTCGAATCCCCTTGCGTCCTCACTCATCGGCGACGACGATGGCCTGCACGAGTCCCGCGGCCTCATGCCCTGGCTCCGTGACCTCCACGGCCTCGACCGTGGCTGCGTCTCCCGTCCCATCACCGGCCGTCGCCTTCCCGCGCCCTCCCATCCTGCGGAGGACGATGGCGACGACGATGACCAGAACGAGGACGATGCCGCCTACGACCGCGGTGTCGTCCATCATGCTCCCGCCATCGTCCTCCCCGTCGTCGCCGTCCGGAGGAACGACCTCGAACGAGGCCTCGTCCTCGTCCGAGGCGCCCTCGATATCGGTCGCCGTGATGAGGAACGTGTACACGCCATCCATCTCCGACGTGTCGAAGGAGACCGTGTACTCGCTGCCGTCCACGTCCATGTCGACATCATCCTCCGTCATGACGGCGTTCCCCAGGCCGTCGCGGACCAGGACCTCCACGAGGTCGATGTCGCCAGATCCGTCCGGGTCCGAGATGGTGACGATGAAAACGGCGGTCTCGCCCCTGTCGACGCGCGCCGGGTTGTCGTCGATGGAGACATCCGGGGGATCGTTGTCCGCGCCAGGAGGATTGTACACCGTGACCGCGATCGTGGCGTTGGTCGAGTTGCCGCCGCCGTCCTCGGCGATGGCGAGGATGTCGTGGTCCCCGTTCTGGACGACAAGGGTGTTCCAGTTGTGGCTCCAGGCGCCCTTCCCGGTGACCGTGACCTCGGCCCCGTCGATGAAGAGGCGGACATCGTCCACGACGCCGCTGTCGCCGGCGGTGCCCGAGATGATGACCGAGCCGTTGAGGACCTCGTTGTCGGCCGGTGAATCGATCTCGACCCACAGGCTGGCTGGCTCCTCGTTCTCCACCGTGAAATCGACCGACTCCATCGCTGTGTTGCCCGCCGTGTCGGCTGCCTCGACCTCGAGGGTGTGCTCCCCGTCCGGGACCTGCGTGCTGTCCCATTCGAGGGTCCAGGACCCGCCTTCCTCCATGGCCTCCCATGCGCCGCCGTCCACGCGACAGCGGACGCCGTCCAGGTGCTCGTCCTCGACGTCTGCCTCGAAGGTCACGACGCCCGAGACCGTGCCGGAAGGCGAAATGATGTCGACCTCGGGCCCGGTGTTGTCGACCTCGATGTCGACGTCGTCGGTCCCCTCGAGGCCGCCGTCGTCGGTCGCGCGGGCGGCTATGGCGTGTTCCCCGTCGTCGATGTCCGCCGTGTCGATGTCCACCGACCACGTGCCATCGCCGCCGTCCTCCATCTCCTCCCACTCGCCGCCGTCCATGGACCATTCCACGACGATATCGCTCTCGCCGTCCGAGGCGCTGACCTCGAGGGTCACGATGCCGGAGACGATAGCGCCCTCGGTGGGACTCTCGATGATGATGTCGGGTGGCGTGTTCATGTCGACGACGATGTCGATCTCGTCCATCAGCGGGTAGTCGTCGGCGGACCCGTTGTCGTTGATGACGTAGGGATCGTCGCCGATGCCGTCATCGTCCGAATCGGAGCCGGTGTAGTCGGACCAGTGGTTCCCCTCCTCGCCGTCGTCCCACTCGTTGTCGCTGGTACCCCAGTCCTCGGAGCCCTGGGGGGCCGAGCCGTTCCCGTTGTCCAAGAAGTTGTTGTGGTGGACGCTGGTGGCGTTCGTTCCCCAGCCGAGGGAAACGCCGTAGACGTCGTTGTCCGCGATGATGTTCTGCGTTACCAGCACTCCGCTGCAGTACACGATGTCGATGCCGTTCCCGCCGTTGCGCTGGACCGAGCAGTTCCGGACCACGATGCCGCTCCCCTCGAACATCTGGATACCGCCGCGGCGGTTGTCCTCGACGCTGGTGTACCGGATCGTGGTATCGGTGACGGACCATGACATAGTGATGCCCATCATGTCGTCGGTCACCGAGCACCCCTCGATGACGAAGTCCGAACAACTTCCAAGAGACAGCCCCTCCCACACCTGGCCTGAGAACTCGCAGTCCGCTATGGTGTCCCCGCTGGAATCGTAGAAGGCCCCTCCGGTGGAACCGCCGGTGACGAGGCAATCGCGGAAGACGGTGTCGTTCGTGGATATCACGTAGATGCCTGTCCAGTTGCAGTCTGAGATCACGACCTCCGATACGGTGCAGCCGACCGAGCCCACCATGGTCAATCCGATGGTCTGCCCGACGAGAGAGCAATCGGTGACGGTCACGCCGTCGCAGTAGGCCACGAGGAGGCCGGGGCCTCCGTCCACGTCGAGGCCGGACACTTCAATGCCCTCGCAGCCCACGATCAGGACCTCGGCGGCCGCGGTGTCGATGTCGGCCTCGGTCGCGTTGACGATGTACACCACCGGGTCCCCGTCCACCGTGTTCCCCTCGATCGTGTGGCTGTCGTAGTGCCTCCTCGTCCCGCCGTCGAGGAAGAGGTAATTCCCCTCGAGGACGCAGTCCGTGACGGTGCAGGCGCGGGAGTAGGATATCGAGATGCCGCCCTCGTTGTCGGAGACCTCGCAGTCCTTGACCACCGTTCTGTTCCCCCAGACCGAGATCCCGGACCACGCGTTCGACTCGACGCGGCAGGAGCGGATGACGTTCCGCGGCCCCTCGACCGCGATCCCCGAGGACCCTCTCTCCGCGACGCACCTCGCGATCACGCAATCCGAGGACTCCGAGAGGTAGATGCAGAACTCCATCACGTCCGAGAACTCGCTGTCCAGGACCTTGCATTCGGACGAGCGGAACAGGTAAATTCCCATCCTGGCGTTGCTGACGCTCGCCCCGGTGACGTTCACCCTCTGCGAGTATGCTATCAGGATGTACCCGCCATCGGACATCGCGATGCCGTCGATCTCCACGTCCTCGCTGCTCGCCACGATGACCATGCCGGCATCCCCGTCCACGGTGTCGCCGGACGACTTGGAGACATAGACGATCGGCAGCCCTTCGAGAGTACAGTCGGT
>JAKEGO010000180.1 GCA_022615805.1 Thermoplasmata archaeon | reverse complement strand
CGGCTGTCATGGACCAGGGCGCCGATCACCACGAGGGCGGCCAGCGGGCCGCCGAGGGGCGAGGCGCCACCCTCGAAACGGTCCCCGGCGCGCAGTGCCGGTGCCAGGTGGAGGAGCGCAGGGAGCGGAAGGGCAACGGCGAGGGCGAACCCGAGGTCCCTGGGGACCAGTAGGGACAGGGAGAGAGCGAGGCTCAGTGCCACCACGAACTCGTCCATGTGGCCCCGCGCGACGTGCGCCACTACGAGGAAGGCCCCCGTGGCGTAGAACGGGAACGCCCACCACGTCACGTAGCACGACGCGAGGCCGGCGAGCACGAGGACGACGCCGGCCACGGGCAGACCGCCCCGTGGCCTTTTGAGCGACAGGGCAGCTGCGACCGGAATGACGAATATCGCCGCGGTGAGGGGGAAATAGTTCCAGGTCTCCGAGAACTGGATGCGGTAGTAGAGCGCGAGGAAGCCCGTCAGGACAAGCGCCATCGCCGCGACCCTCGTCGCCCCCCCGGGACCCGGAGGACCCCTCCCCGAACGCAGTCGAACGGAGGCCATGGGGAGCACGACGGCCGCCGCGACGAGCAAGAGCAGTATCGAGAGGGCGACCCCGATGCCCGCCTCCGCCCGCTCCCGGGCCCTCCACGCTCTGTAGGCGTCGGCGTCGCCGCCGTCCGCATCGAGCATGTCCTCGGCGCCATCGGCGAGGGAGGGCACGAGGGCTGACGTCGGTATCCCCCTTAGCGCTCTCACCGTCCGCTCGGCCTCGTCGAATGCGGCAAGCTCGATCAGCGCGAAGAAGGTGGCCATGTCGACGACCTCGCATTCGAGGTCCTCGAGTATGTCGAGGAGCTCGCCCAGGTCGGCCGCCCACGGGTTGAACGCCAGGAAGGTGAAGAAGGGCCTCTCGTCGAACGCCTCCCGCGCCACGTCGAGCTTCGCCCTCAGGTTGTCGGTGTCGCGCCAGAGCTGCGTCGACCTGACCACCGGGGCACTGTGCTCCGCATCCCCGACGATCCTGTACTGGTGGTGCCAGGGCATGTCGTCGTAGTCGAGGAGCAGGCCGCGGATGCGCATGTCGACGTACCTCTCAAGCAGGCCGTCGCTCCACCTGACCTCGTAGGTCCGGTAGGAGTTCAGCGCCCACGCGAACGTGACGTTCATATCGAGGGCATGGGCAGTCGTGAGCTCCATGAACCTATCGAGGGCGCCATCCGGAAGGAAGTCGGGGAACGCGAGCCCGGCGCCCGAGGGCGCGAGGACGAAGGTGTCCATCCCGCTGGCGTCGCGGAGGTAGTGGTCCATGTAGAGCGGCGCCAGCTCCCGGACGTAAGGCGGGACGGTCCAGGCGACGGGGAACGTCCCCCTTTCGGGCTGAAGCCAGTGGTCCACCATCCGGTCGTGCAGGAAGGCGAGGTTATCGCCGTCCTCCATGCCGACGCAGACGTAGTGCTTCCTCTCGAGGGTCACCGTCGGCTCGGCGACACCGAGGTCGACCCTCTCCGTGCCCTCGAAACACGACAGGAGCGAGAGGTTCGGCACGAGGGCGCACGGGACGAAGTACTTGCCGTGGAGCGAGAACTCCCGGATCGCGAAGTCCTCCTCCGCGCCGATGTAGGGCTCCACCGCCCCCAGGAGCGCGTGGGTGTGCGGAGTGTCCGCCAGGATTCCCTTGAGGGCGCTCCACTCGAGCGGGTTCGAGAACGGGCCGGGCACCTGGTAGAGGACGAAGGCGCCCTGCTGGACCATCAGGTCCCGGGCGTAAAGGTTCGCGGGTGGCATGAAGCCGACGAACCGCTGGTGGCAACGGGAGAAGTAGCGGTCGAACGCCCTTCTGTAAAGGTCCATCCCGGCCAGGTCGCGCCACGGAGACTGTCTGAGATCGATGACGGCGAGGTCCCCCATCAGCGACCTCACGGTCTCGACCTGCGACGGGTAGGCGATGACCATGCCCTCGACGCCAGCCACGGTCGTTGCGACATTGACGGTCTCCTCCCGGTCAGGGTCCACGACGACGATGCCGCGGGGAAGGTCGGCGTACCTGCGCGCCAGGGCCTCGGGCGACAGGCGTACCACGGCGACACCCTGGGTCTCCTGGAGCTCCTCGAGCCAGAACACGTCCTTGTCCGAGTTGATAAGGTAGACCTCGGCCAGGACCCGGTTCGCAAGGCCCTGCAGCGATAGGTACGTGAGCTTGCGCCCAGCCTCGAGGTCAGATATATC
The DNA here is from genome assembly GCA_022615805.1 of Thermoplasmata archaeon. Classification (GTDB taxonomy): domain Archaea; phylum Thermoplasmatota; class JAKEGO01; order JAKEGO01; family JAKEGO01; genus JAKEGO01. The sequence continues at coordinate 5,868 of JAKEGO010000180.1, read as the reverse complement.
GCTCACGTAGATGACGTCGGAATGCGGGCGCTTGTCGAGAAGGGGCGCCGTCCATCCGAGGCGATCGAGGTCCACGTCCACCCCGCCGGGCGGCGGCTCGAGGAACATCGGGACCGGGCTTGCGATGGCGAGCACCACCACGACCGCCGTGAACCACCTGACCATCGACGACGCAACGCTCGGGACTCACTTAAAGGTTCTGTGGCTGCCCGCAACGCGCCTGGCTCCGCGGAGGCGGCCTTCCGTCCCGGCGACCATTCCTGGCCGCCATTCCTGTCCGGACGTGGTGACGGGGAAGGAACGACCAGGGCGATATTGGTATGCCCTGCATGGGGATGGCATGACCGGAGGCGCGGGCGCGGTCCGGGCGCCGATCGGACCGTTGGGCCCCAAAAACAATATGTAGGCAGAGGCAGATGGCCTCCCGATGGAAGAGCACGAGAACGTCATCGCCGTGGCCGGGAAGTCCCCGGAGATCGACGCCACCGCCTACGTCGACCCTTCGGCGCGGGTCATCGGCCACGTGATAATAGAGCAGGGCGCCGCCATCTACCCCGGGTGCGTGCTGCGGGCGGAGGATGCCCCGATATACGTGAGGAGGAACGCGGTCGTCCTTGACATGTGCTTCATCGAGGCGCCCAAGGGGAGCGAGGTCGTCATCGGCGAGGCCGCGCTCGTCAGCCACCGGGTGACGGTCCACGGTGCCCAGGTCGGAGCCTCGACCCTCGTGGGCATCGGCTCGATACTCCTCGACAGGGCCGTGGTCGGAAAAGAATGCATCGTCTCCGCCGACTCCCTGGTGCCGCCGCGGAAGCATGTGGAGGACAGGTCCCTCGTCGTCGGATCACCGGCCCGGGTGAAGCGGAAGCTCGACGACGCCGATGTCGCCCGCATCAGGGCGAGCCACGAGGAGGCATGGGAGAAGGCGCGCCTGTACGGGCAGTCCTTCGGCGCGGCCCCGATGGAGGGGATGACCAGCGGGATCGGCCAGGTCAAGATCGATGGCGATATCTTCGCTGGCGCGCCAGATAAACTGAAGCGCAAGATGGGGCGCCAGTTCGGCGGCGTGGATTTCGATACGATGGACCGGGAGCATTGAGCGCGACGGGCCGCGGGCCAGTACGTCCACGCTTCACTTCGCCTGGTCGCCCGCGTAGTACTTCTCCTTCCCGGCGTTCCGCCTGCGCCACTCCTCCAGCGGGACGGAATGCTTCTTCTCCACCTCGGTCCGGTAGGTCGGCCCGCTGTTGTAGGCGCAGAAGGGGATCACCCTGCCATCCGGGACGACGTAGTGGATGACGCAGCGCATGACCCGGTCGATGTCGTAATTGTAACTGTCCTGGAAATGCATCCCGCCGACGAACATGGTCGACCACGTGAACCTCGAGAGCGGGTCCTTCTCGGGGTTGAACGTTATGTCTGCGAGGACCTCGTGGAGGCTCACGCCCCCCGGAAGGTCGGGGTCCTTGATGTACTCGCCGAAGTACTCGTCGAACTTCCTGAGGAGGGCTTCGCGCCTCTCCTCGTCATCCTTTATCCTGGAGAACCTCTTGTGGATCCCTATCATGAACTGGCCTATCGTCGTCTCGGCCCTGTCTGCGAGCCTCCACATCTCGCGAAGGAGCCCATCCACGTCGACCATCCTGGTGATGGGCGTGGGGTTCCCCTTCTCGTCGATGACGAGGAAGGTAGCGAGGCCGCAGTGCGGGTGCGAGGTGAACGCCATCTTCGGCTCGTGTATCGCCGTGATCAGGCGCGATATCGCGGTCACGGAGGGCACGGGGTACATGTCCTCCCGCGCGATGAAGCCCGTCTGCTTATCGAGATCCATCGCCAGGTCGGAGAGGGTGTACCGCTGGCGCTCCCGTGCCTCCTCGTCGATGCGGCCGGTGAAGGCGACCGGCTGGTAGTTGACCCCCCTCACGACGTCGCGGTTCTCGATGGCGTATCTGAGGATCGGTCCCACCTGGTCGTCGTTGACGGTCCTGATCACGGTGGGCACGAAGAGCATGGCGAGGGGCCTCGGCTTTGTGCCCCTGCACGCCTCGACGGCCTTCTTCTTCGTCTCGAGGAGCTTGACGCCCCTCGCCGCGATGTAGTCCGACTCCCTGAGGCCGTCGAACTGGAGGTACACGGTGTGCATCCCGGCGTCGACCAGCTCCTGGGCGAACCCCTTCCCGTGGGCCAGCAGGATGCCGTTCGTGGCGACCTGGATCTGCGCGAAGCCGAGCTCCCGTGCCTTCCGGACGACGTCCAGGAACCGGGGGTATATCGTCGGCTCCCCTCCGGCGAACTGGATGGCCGGGGTCGGTACGGGTCTCTGTGCCCGGAGGACCTTCATCATGGAGACGACCTCGTCGAAGGTGGGCTCGAATACGTACCCGGCGGCGTTGGCGTTCGCGAAGCACACAGGGCACTTGAGGTTGCACCTGTTCGTGAGGTCGAGGTTCGCGAGGTTCGTGGTGCTGAGGTGGGCCGTGCAGAGGCCGCACGCATCGGGGCAGCGTTCCGGCGGGGCGTCGAGCTGGGGGTTCGTCACGCCGTACCCGTCGACGGCCCACTCCTCTGCCCTGAGGTACATCCGTGCGTCGGACCAGATGACGTCCCTGAAAGCGCCGTGATCGGGGCACTCCTTCTCCATCACGACGCGGCCGCCGTCCTCCCGTATCTTCGCCGGCACCTTCCGCCCGCATTCGGGGCACAGCGACACCGTCGTCTTGGGCAGGCCGATGGACGCGGTGTAATCCCCGACGTTGAGCTGGCTGGTCATGGCATCACCTGTCGAAAGAAGCCACGGGCCGACTTAAAGATTTTGTAGCCCCTTGCGTGACAAGGCCCCGCTCGCGTGGAGCACATATTGTCTATTCCTGGGTTACAACGGTCTCGACGGTCTCGGCCCCCTCGTACGGGCTCCGCGGTATCCCGAAGACCTCGTGCATGTACTTGTAGAGGATGAGCAGGGCGAGGAACTGCAGCAGTCCGCCTATGACCGCGAGGAACCATCCCGCCCCTCCTCCCCAGATTATCGTCTCGACCGTCCTGTTCTTCGGGGAGCCCATCTCATGTTCGACCGTGCCGTCGAACTTGTCATGGAACATCGGTATCTCCGGGCCATCGAACTTCTTGTCGTAGGGGTCGGGTATCTCGTCCCTGCGGTCGAACTCATACTCCCACGACTTGGGGAACGCGGCCATGAAGTAGAGGGGGGCGATCAGGCTTACCATGACGGAAAGGAGGAGTATGAACATCAGCCACCTGAGATCGATGACCGGCCTCCAGAACAGGGTCATGGTGAGGAGGCCGAGGGCGACGAGGGCCAGCGCGGCGGCGCCGATGGCGAGGTACCGGGCGATCTCCGCGACCCGCGGCGGGTGCTTGTAGGGCTTATCGGAATCCGCGTAGGAGTACTCTTCGTCGAAGTCGCCGCCGTCGAAATCGGCTCGGTCGAGCCAGAAGGTCTCGACCTCCTTCTCGTTGATCACCCCCTCCTTCTCGATGGAGAGGAACCACCAAGGGAAGGCGATCGACGCCACGACCAGGATGACGCCCGCTGTGGCGAAGAGCATGCTGAGGTCCTTCTTGTTCGCGAAGAGCTTCGAGAGGCCCACGCCCGGACTATGTGGAACTGGCATTTAAGGTTTGAGGGAAACGTTATACAAGGCCCGCCGCTCGCTCCTTGGGATGCGTCCCCCGCCATCGCGGAAGAGCTTCACGTCGCCCGTGGCAGTCCGGACCCCGCCGCCGGCCACCTCATCCTAATGATTAAAAGGCCCTTTGACGTTCACGTGGCGATGGCGGATCGCACACCCGAAGAGATCATCGCGCTCCTGAACCAGATAACCAACGGGCCCTCGCCGGCACTTACCGTCGACGGGGTGGTGCTCCATGCGGGGAGGGTCCTCCTCGTCCGGCGCGGAAATCCCCCGTTCAAGGGGGAGTGGGCGCTTCCCGGCGGCTTCGTCGAGGTCGGCGAGACCGTCGAGGAGGCCGTCGTCCGAGAGGTCCTCGAGGAGTCCGGCGTCGTGTCGAGGATCGTCCGTCTGGTCGGGGTCTACTCGGATCCTTGCCGGGACCCACGGGGACACACGGTGTCGGTGGCCTTCCTGCTCGAGATGGTGTCAGGCGAGCCAGCGGGGGCCGACGACGCCGCCGAGGCGGGGTGGTTCCCGGCCTGCGACCCTCCGCCCCTCGCCTTCGACCACGGGCGCATCCTGGCGGACGCCCTAGATGCGGCGGTGGAGGTATGATATGGACCTAGAATGTTTCGCGAGGATAGAGGTCGGCGACCCCTCCGCCAGGGGGGGCAGCGTGAAGACGGCGGTCCGGACGACCGGGGTGGACGGGCGAGTGCGGGAGTTCGAACTGCGATGGCGATACGACGTCCCCGTGAGGGACGAGGACGCCCCCCTCCTCAGGCTCGCCGCCCTGATGCCGATGGCGAACTACGGGCCGTTCACCGGAGAGATCGTCGCGGACTTCCCGCTCGCCCGGGCGGACGCGTCCCTGATGCAGGACGTCATCGACGACTTCGGCCTCGACGTCTTCGTCAACAAGGTCCTCAGGCGGCGGGCTGACTACATCCTGCCGCAATACCTCCAAGGGGTCGAGGACGCAGGCCCGGAGTCCGTCCCATCGATGGCGCGTCTGGTCCACTCCGGCGCCGAGGCGGACCGCCCGATCGCCGAGGGCATGGACGGCAACGCCTGCGGCATCCTCTCGAGCAGCGGGAAGGAGAGCCTCTTGACCTACGGGCTCATGAGGGAGGTCGGCGCGGACGTCCACCCCCTCTATGTCAACGAGAGCGGCGGCCACTGGCGCACCGCCCTCACCGCCTACCGGCACCATTCCGCGACCGACGCCAACACTGCACGCGTCTGGACGAACGTCGACCGCTTCTACACCTTCATGCTCGACGGCATGCGCATCATAAGGCCGGACCACCGGAAGGTCTGGGCGGACACATACCCGATAAGGCTGTGCATCTTCCCGGTCTACATCTTCCTACTCATGCCACTGTTCGCCAGGAAGCGCATCGGTAACCTCCTCATGGGGAACGAGTTCGACGACATCCGCGAGATGCCGACCTTCCGCGGCATACCTCATTCGTTCGGCATCCGCGACCAATGGCAGACCTTCGACCTCCGGATGGAGGAATGGTACGGCGTCAGGATGCCCGGCCTCCGCCAGTGGAGCGCGCTGCGGCCCGTCGCCGGCCTCATCGTGGAGCGCGTGCTGATCGACCGCTACCCCGGGATCGCCCCCCTGCAACGGTCGTGCCACTCGTGCAGCATCGAGGGCGGCCGCATCGTCCAGTGCGGGCAGTGCTCGAAATGCCTCGGAGTGCTCCTGTTCATCATCGCTGCCGGCGCCGACCCGTCCCGTTTCGGCTTCAGGGAGGAGGACGTGGCCCGCGTGCCCGAGCGGCTCCTCACGACGTCGTTCAGGATCGACCCGGACGAGGAGGCGCAGGCGCGCCTGCTGGCCTCGCGTCGCGTCCCCGGACTCGGCGGCGAACCGAGGCCCCATGTGGAGAGCATCCACATCCACCCGTACTGGGGCGACCTGGCGCACGTCCCCGACAGGTTCCGGGACCGCATCCTGGACATCCTAGAGGAGTACGTGGACGGGTACACCCGTCTCGAGGGGGGCGAGTGGGCGAAAGCGGAGAGGCCGACCTTCGAACGTCGGTGACATCCTCTGCGCGAAGACCACATCGTGAACCGGTGTCATGCAACGTGACCTGACTCCTGGATCCATTTTCTTCCCCTAGACAACACTGACTGAAAGGGGAAGAAAATGCTCCCGACGGGATTCACGGCCGATCTGTTGATCGGCCTGCTCGTGAATTTCGAATGGTGAGCGATGGGG
>JAKEGO010000023.1 GCA_022615805.1 Thermoplasmata archaeon | reverse complement strand
CCTCCAGACCCCGGCACGAAGGTACGGGCTCCCGATCGGACTGGCCCTCTTCGCCGGGTCCTGGGCGCTCGTCCCGCGGCTCGGCGACCTGAGCGCCTTGGCGTTGCTCCTGCTCGCCCAGCAGGCGGGGGTGGCCATGATGGCCCTCTCCGCCACATCCCGCGGGAGGCGCCCGCCGAGCGACATGACCATCGCCGTCGCCCTTTCGACCCTCATCTTCCTGGGTATGGCGTTCTACACGACCCCGGTCATCGCTGACGTCTACATCTTCAGGCTCGATTACAACATGAACTACATCCTGTACCACCATGCCCACCTCTTCCTGGCCCTCTCGGGCGCGATCGCGGCCGCGGCGGCCTTCGATGCGTTCATCCTCGAAAGGATCGTCTCACGGGTCGCACCGGCGGCCCGGGAGCGATGACCGCGATCAGGGTTCCCTTCCTGCCCGTTCGGCATCGAGCAGGGTGCCCCTCAATCGCGACGCGGCGTCGCGGACCGGCGCCTCCGGGCCAACCACCCGTATCGTCGTTCTGTAACGTTCCAGGTCCGGGTACGAGCCGATGGAGACGTCCGGGAACTCGAGCGACAGCGACGCCATCAGGGGTGCGATGGACGATTCGCTCCCAACGTACACGACCTCCTCGACGTGGTTCGCCGGGATGGACCCCGCGGTCATGCCTTCCACGAGCGGCATCACATGGCGCCCGAGCAGGTGCCTCATCTCGGCAGGGACTCCGGGGAGGAGGACGACGGTCCGCCCGGCCGTCTCCGCGACGCAGCCGGGGCCGTATCCGACATCGTTCTCCAGGACGGCCGCGCCCGCGGGCAGCGTCGCCATCTTCCTGCGGGCATCGGTCATCGTGGGATTGGGGACGATCCCGGCGGCGTGCCCTTCGACCAGGCGGCGCTCCACCATCCACAGGGCCGCAGGGTCGACCGCGAGGGGGCGCCCGAGGAACATGGCGGCAGCCTCGACGGTCCTGTCGTCGGGAGTTGGCCCGAGGCCCCCGCAGACGAGGACGAGGCGCGCCTCGCGGGCCGCCTCGACCATGGCCGAGGATATCGCTTCCACGTCGTCGGGGACCGTGTCGACCCGGCGCAGTGGCATCCCCGCGAGGAAGAGGGCGCGGGCGATCTCCCCCGAGTTCGTGTCGGCGGTGAGGCCCTGGAGCACCTCGTCTGCAACGACGACCAGTGAGGCACCGACGAGGGGGGGCCGCACGGTCCCGAGGCGGTCGAGCACCGCTCCGAGGGCGTCCTCGGAGAGCTGCTCGCGGATCCATGCCCGCGAGCCGGCGAGATGGAGCCGGCGGACCTCGGTGCCGCCGATATCCGCTATTGCCGTGAAAGCGGTGCCCACCGGCTTGGCGGCCGAGCCTCCACCCGGACCGGCGACGCAGGTGACCGCAAGGCCCACATCCGCTCCGGACGCGGAGCGCACGCCCTCGGCCATCGCCTCGGCGGCCTCGGCGCTGACCGCTCCGTGGGCCGCGATCATGTCGGCGGGCACGCCGAGCATCGACGTTTTCGCCTCGTTGGCGTATGGCACCACGGCCGAAAGGAGCGCTCTGGACGCGCCCGGCACGGAGGTCAGCCTGGATGCGATGAGGCCTCCGGTGCATGATTCGGCGACGGCGATGGTCAAGTCTGCAGCGGAAAGGGCTTCCACGACTGTCCGCTCGATGCCCATGCCCGACCATCGGCCCAGACGGATAAGTAGGTTAGCACTCGCGTGGGGGCGCCCTCGGTCCGGCTGCCATCGCGTCTTGGAGGGATGAGGGGACCAGCCATGCCACCGCGTTCCAGGCGCGGGATGGACGAGAACGACCGTCATGCCGGTCCGGCCGGTACGACACGAGAATGGGCTGCCCCGGGGACGCCGCGAACTTTTAAATAGTGAGACCGTTATGGACGCAACCCTTCTGGGAGATGCAGACATGTACCGTATGGTCGAGAGAGAGGGCGTCATCCGCATCCCGCCCGACATGCTCACTGGCGATATGCAGGCCGCGACGAAGGAGCTCGCGGCGGGCAACTTCGAGGGGCGCATGACCGACGAGAAGGAGCTCGTCCTTCTCATCGCTGATCTTGAGGTGATGGGCGACGGGCACATCATACACGGCGACGGCGGGGTCTACCAGAAGGTCCGCTACACCGCCCTTGTCTTCCGCCCTGAACTGCACGAGATCGTTGACGGCACCGTCGTCGAGGTACTGAAGTACGGCGCCTTCGTCAGGATCGGCCCGCTGGACGGGCTGCTGCACATCAGCCAGATCATGGACGACCACATCGACGTGGACATCGGCGGCGAGCGCCTCCTGGGGCGGGAGACCAAACGCGACATCAAGGTCGGGGACCGACTGCGGACGCGCCTCGTGGCGGTCAACCTCAACGAGAAGAATCCGCGGGAGAGCAAGCTCGGCCTGACGATGCGCCAGCCTGGCCTCGGGAAGTACGAGTGGCTCGAGGAGGAGAAGGCGGCATCCGTGCCCGGGGGGTCTGCCTGACATGAACGCCTGCACCAAGTGCCACTACCTCGCCGAGGAGAGGGTCTGCCCGAAGTGCGGCAGCGACATGTCCCGGGAGTGGCAGGGCTACTGCGTCGTCATCGACTTCTCCAAATCGCAGTTCGCCCGCAAGATGGGCATCACATACAACGGCCGTTTCGCGCTGCGCGTAAGGTGAGCGGCCCTTTCACGGCGCCGGGCTTTGCCCTTGACGCATTCGATCGCTTCGGTCCGGCCTCTGATCGCGGGGTGCTTCACATCCTGAAAACGCCGTACCGGCTCTCCGGGATCGGGGCGTTGAGGCTCGCGGAGATGGCGAGGCCGAGGACCTCTCTGGTCTGGGCCGGGTCGATGATGCCGTCGTCCCAGATGCGGGCCGAGGAATAGTACGGATTGCCCTTCTCCTCGTAGACGTTCACGATCGGTTTCATGAACTCCTCCTTCTCCATGTCGGACATGGTCTGCCCCCCCTTGCGCCACATCTGGTCGATCTTGACCGTCAGGAGGACGTTCGCCGCCTGCTCGCCGCCCATGACCGAGATGCGGGCGTTCGGCCACATCCACAGGAACCTCGGATCGTAGGCGCGGCCGCACATGCCGTAGTTGCCGGCCCCGAAGGACCCGCCGACTATCACCGTGAACTTCGGCACCATGACGTTCGAGACGGCCATGACCATCTTCGCACCGTCCTTGGCGATGCCGCCCGCCTCGTACTGCCGGCCGACCATGAAGCCCGTGATGTTCTGCAGGAAGATCAGGGGGATGCGCCTCTGGCCGGACATCTCGATGAAGTGCGTCCCCTTGAGCGCGCTCTCGGAGAAGAGGACGCCGTTGTTGGCGAGTATTCCCACCGGATAGCCCATGATGCGGCCGAAACCCGTGACGAGCGTCGTGCCGTACCGCGGCTTGAACTCGTGGAACTTCGAGCCGTCGACGATGCGCGCGATGACCTCCCTGATGTCGAAGGGTCGCCGGGGGTCCGCGGGTATGATCCCGTATATCTCGCGGGGGTCGTGGACCGGCTGCTCCGGCTTGCGGATGTCGATGTATGTCTTCGGGCGCGGGTTGAGGTTCTGGCAGATGTTGCGAACGATACGGATCGCGTCGCCGTCGTCCAAAGCCAAGTGGTCCGCGACGCCGCTTTCGGTGGTGTGGACCTCCGCCCCGCCGAGGTCCTCGGCAGTGACGTCCTCGCCGGTGGCGGCCTTCACGAGGGGCGGGCCTCCGAGGAAGATCGTCCCGGTCCCCTTGACAATGGCCACCTCGTCGGACATCGCGGGGACGTATGCGCCGCCGGCGGTGCACGAGCCCATGACCGCGCTGATCTGAGGGATGCCCATCCCGGACATCAGGGCCTGGTTGTAGAAGATGCGGCCGAAGTGCTCCCTGTCCGGGAAGACCTCGTCCTGCAGGGGAAGGAACGCACCGCCGGAGTCGACGAGGTAGATGCACGGGAGGTTGTTCTCCATGGCGATCTTCTGTGCCCGTATGTGCTTCTTCACGGTCATGGGGAAGTAGGTACCTCCCTTGACCGTCGCGTCGTTGGCGATGACCATGACCTCGCGCCCGTGGACCGTGCCGATCCCCGTCACGATCCCCGCCGCGGGAGCCGCGTTGTCGTACATGTCGTACGCGGCAAGGGGCGTGAGCTCGAGGAAGGGGGAGCCAGGGTCGAGCAGCGCATCGATGCGCTCCCGGGCGAGCATCTTGTTCCGTTCCTTGTGGAGACGGATGTTCTCGTCTCCGCCCCCCTTCTTGGCCCATTCGACCTTCTGCCTGAGGTCTTCCACGAGGAGCTGGTATCGCGTCATGTTCTCGAGGTACTCATCGTCGCTCGCGTCGATCTTGGTTCCGATGATCTCCATGTCAGCTCACCCCTCTGCCTCATCTCCGTCGGGACGGACGATGCGCGCAACGGACTGGCCCCCCTCGACCATCTCGCCCTCGGAAACGCTCAGCCTGCCGACCCGGCCTTTGAACGGAGCGCGGACCTTGTGCTCCATCTTCATCGCTTCGATGATCATTATCTGCGTGCGCTCGTCGACCTCGTCGCCCTCGGCTACCAACACCTTGACGACCCTGCCGGTCAGCGGTGCGGTCAGGTCCCCCGAGACCTCCTTCGGCGCCTGCGCTGCCCCCGGCTCCACCCGTGTGAACTGGTAGACGTCGCCCGCGAAGAAGACGTGCTTCATTCGCTCGTCGCCGTCGACTATGACCTTGACCCGTCTCCCATCGATGTCGAGGATGAACATCCCCTCTCCCACCTCGCGAGAGCCTAGGGGGTGCTCCTTGCCATCGTATACAAGTATGATGCCGTCCGCCCCGGCCTTGGTCTCGACGCGGTAAACGGTGCCCTCGAACTCGAAGAGGTGTTCCGTTCACTCACCCCCCAGGGGCCGCCATGGCCCGAGCGTCTTCCACGGGGAGTAGGGATCGGCCTCGGCGCTGACCTCGCCGACGGCGGTCGGGGCGCGCTTCCAGGGGAGTTCGTGCACCACCGCGGCGGCAAGGGCCTCCACGGGAGGCGCCTTCGGGGGCGTCCACTCGGACATGTACCTTTCGATGAACCGGTTCGTGGTGTAGCCGTCGATGAAGGCGGGGTGCTCGAGGATGGCGCGGAGGTACGGGATGTTCGTCTTGACGCCGATGGCGACGTAGTTCTGAAGCGCGAGGCACATCTTGCGGATGGCGTCGTCGCGGTCCTCGCCGGAGACGATGAGCTTGGCGAGCATCGGGTCGTAGAAGGGAGAGACCGCATAGCCGATGCTGACGCCGACGTCGTGCCTGACCCTCAGGCCGTCGGGGAGCTGGAGCTTATGGATGACGCCCGAGGAAGGCAGGAAGTCCTTGGCGGGGTCCTCGGCGTAGATGCGGCATTCTATGGCGTGTCCGGACTGCCGCAGGTCCCTCTGCCTCAGCGTCATCGGCTCGCCCGAGGCGATGCGCAGCTGCAACTTCACAATATCGACGCCAGTCACCTCCTCCGTGATGCCGTGCTCCACCTGGAGGCGGGTGTTCATCTCGAGGAAGTAGAACTTGCCGTCCTGGAACATGAACTCGACGGTACCGGCGTTCCTGTAGCCCACCGCCTGCGCGGCGCGGACCGCCGCCTCGCCCATGGCCGTCCGGGTCCTCGGGGTCAAGGCGATCGAAGGGGTCTCCTCGATGATCTTCTGGTGCCTCCTCTGGATGCTGCACTCCCTCTCGAAGAGGTGGATGGTGTTGCCTTCGTTGTCGGCCATCACCTGGAACTCGATATGCCGCGGGTTCTCGAGGAACCGCTCGAGGAAGAGCGTCCCGTCGCCGAAGGCGGCGATGGATTCGCGCCTCGCGCCCTCGAGGGCATCGAGGAGCTCTCCCTCTCCGTTGACGATGCGCATCCCCTTGCCGCCGCCTCCCGCGGACGCCTTGACCATCAGGGGGTATCCCACGCCGGCCGCCCTGGCGATGAGCTCGTCGAACCCCTGTTCGGTCCCGTGATATCCCGGGATGACGGGAACGCCGGCCCTCTCCATGAGGGTCTTCGCCTCGATCTTCGACCCCATGGCCCTGATCGACTTGGAAGTCGGGCCTATGAACGCGATGCCGGCCTTCTCGCACGTTTCCGCGAAGCCGGGGTTCTCCGAGAGGAAACCGTAGCCGGGGTGGACCGCCTCCGCACCTGTCTCGGCGACGAGCTCCATGACCCTCGCCACGTTGAGGTAGCTCTCGATGGGCGTCGTGCCGCCGAGGGCGTGGGCCTCGTCCGCGATCTGGACGTGCGGCGCCCCCGAGTCGACGTCAGAGTAGATGGCGATCGTGTGGACCCCGAGCTCCTGGCAGGCCTTGATGATGCGCACGGCGATCTCGCCGCGGTTCGCTATCAGCACGCGCTTGAACATCGTCACTCCCCCCACCCGGGGCGGCGCTTACCGAGGAACGCGCCTATCCCCTCCTGCCCCTCCTCCGATGCCCGGAGGGTGGCGATGAGGTCGGCGAGGTGCTCGTCCGTCGCGCCGGCCGCGACATCCGCCACGAGCCGCTTGGCCTCGGCGGCGGCGACGGGCCCGCTGGACGTGATCTCGGCCATCAGGTCGGCGACCGCGCGGTCGAGGAGGTCGTGCGGGACGACCGTGTCGACGAGGCCGATCTCCGCGGCGCGCGCGGCGTCGAGCCACTCTCCCGTGATGAACAGGACGCGAGCCTTCGCAGGGCCGATGCGGCCGATGACGTAGGGTGAAACGACGGCGGGCACGAGGCCGAGCTTGACCTCCGAGAACCTGAAACGGGCCCTCTCGGACGCGATGGCGATGTCGCAGGCCGCGACTAGGCCCGCGCCGCCCCCGACCGCGGGCCCGTTGATCCTCCCGACGACGGGCCTAGGGCACCCGGCGATGGCGTGGAACATGCTGGCCATGGCCTTCGCGTCGGCCACGTTCTCCTCGTAGGTGTAGGAGGCCATGCGCTTCATCCATCTGAGATCGGCGCCGGCACTGAAGGAGTCGCCCGCGCCCGTCAGGACGACCGCGCGGACGGCGGGGTCGGAACCGGCCGCCTCGAAGGCGGACGAAAGCTCTGAGACCATGAGGTCGTCGAAGGCGTTCCTGGTGGCGCTGCGGTCGAGGGTGACACGCTCCACGGCGCCGTCGCGCTCGACCGAAATGGCCTCGTACTTCATCGGGTCGTCACCTTGGCTGGCATTCCGCCGGCGGTTATAAGGGTTTTCCATCTGGACCGCCGACATCGACAGGGGTCGAATTATCGGCGGAATTTGCCCGACGGTGGCCGAAACGGAGCCTTGAACCCCCATTGGGAGGGGACTGCCCTTATTATCAAATGGGACATAGTATCCCTGCATTCAGTTACCTGCGAGTTGCATATTGGGAACGTTCAGGCATATAGGGGTTCGAATCCCCCGCCCCGCATAACCTTCCGATTACCATAATGAGAATCAGAGGAAGGTTCATTGGGAGGATTCGAACCCTAGCCGCTCAGGCGTAGGGTGTTTG
>JAKEGO010000179.1 GCA_022615805.1 Thermoplasmata archaeon | reverse complement strand
CCATCGGGGCCCCCACAGCAAGCCAGACGACCTTCTCGGGCGCGGCGTCGTCGATCCGCTTGAACGCCCTCAGGAACTCTCTCGCCCTCTGCCTCGCCATAGGGTCGGCGCCTAGGCCCATCGCGTCCTCGAGGACGCCGTCCGTCCCCTTGAGGCCGACGCGGCCGCCCATGCCGGCGATGGGGTTTACGATGAGGCCGACCACTGTTACCTCGCACGGCGGCGACCAGTGCCCTCCGGCGCCCGCACTCCCGTCCTCCGGCTCTCCAACATCCACTTTCCTGGAAGCCGCCCGGTGGCGCGCCTTGCGCCCCTTCAAACCCCCACCACCTCGAGGACGCGGTCGACGCTCCTCTCCGCGGACATGAGCGGCGGGATCAGGGCCATCGCCTTCGAGAAACCCCTCTTGAGGTCGACCTTCCGCTGGTCCTGCCAGGCCCAGTGGCGCTCGGCCATGTGCTTCCGGGCCAGGTACTCCTGTTCGGTCTGCCCGGGCGTCGGCACGAGGAGAGCGTGCTTGCCCATCGCCGCGAGGTCCATGAGCGTGCTGTACCCCGACCTGGTCACGACGACCTTCGATCTTGAGAGGTGTTCCGCCCGCTCTCCGGCGGGCATGTAGTCGAATACCTCGACCCCCTTGCGCTTCACGGGCCTGCCCCCCTTGACATCGCTGACGCCCCGGCTCACGACGATCCTCTTCCCGGCCATCGGGAGCTGCTCCATCACCAGCGACTCGAACCTCGTCCTCTGCGGCTCGGGCCCGGATATCGAGACGAGGAGGTCGATGTCCTCCGCGGCCTCGACCGCCTTGAAATCCGTCAGGATGCCGACGTAGTGTATCTGCTTCGGGGGTATCAACCTCATCCCGTGGCTCAATTCGCCGGTTAGGTCGCCCTTCGCCTCGTCCGGGACGATGAACCCCTCGAACCTGTCGGCGAAACCCGCGACGAACCTCTCGCTCCTCCTCTCGAATGTCGCGATCCGCCTCGGGGCCAGGAACCTCAGCTGGTGGGAGATGAGGAACGATGGAACGTTCGGGAGGTTCACGCCGTACCGATTGTCGGAGATCACCCGGTCGAACTTCCTTCTCCGGTGCAGCGCCATCACCGCCTCGTGCTCCCGCTCGATGCCCTTGAAGAGGCCCGGAAGCGTCGTGAGGAACTTGATGTAGAAGGTCATCCTGTTGCCGGTGTAGGGCGAGGGATAGTCGGGGATGTCGTGGATGGCTTTCACCCCATCGCACTCCCTCTTCACCATGGAGCGCGCCGGCCCGGATGTCACGACGTGCACCTCGTGGCCGTCGGCGACCAGCCGCCGGATGACCGGCATGGAGCGGGACGCGTGGCCAAGCCCCCAGGTGCAGATGCCGTAGAGTATCCTCACGGGCCTTCGAAGTGCGCCAGGCGATTTAAGAGTTTCTGGGGACCGACGACCCCTCGGACGGCGGGTCGCGGCCATGCTGTCCGCATTTGACCGTTGTGTCCAGGCGCGAGACGATCTTCGCGGCCGACAGGGACGACCGGCCCGCATGGCCCCTCGCCATTGACGATCGGGCCCGCTTCCCTCGGGCCGTACAATTCACCGGCCGGACCGGATGTGTGGGCGGCATTCCCGGAATGCAGGGACGCGACGTTCCGGGGCGAAAGCGAGGATGGCCTGGACTTCGGGGGTCGCACGAACATGTCCATAAAGGAACGGTCCATGTCCCCGCGTCGGGGGACCGTCAGAGGATATGCCCTTTCTCATTGCCGCTCCCCGCGCTCCCCTCTCCTGCATGCTTTTCCTCGAGGCACCCGACCTCGGGGTGAGCGGAGAGCGCTCTCTTGAGGAAGAACGGGGTCATCAACGTGGTGACCATGCAGACGATGACCAGCAGCGAGAACACTGTCTTGCTGATGATCCCCAGTTCCATCCCGAAACCGGCGATGACCAGCCCCATGAGGCCCCTGGAGTTGAGAGCCAGGCCGATGGCCTCCGCGCTCCTTCTCCGGACACCGGCGAGCCTCGCTCCGATGTATGCGCCGACGGTCTTGCTGAGGAATGCGACCGCGACGAAGGCCACGGAGATCATGAGGAAGGTCGGAAGCGACATCCGGCCGAGGTCGACGTCGAAATTGATGCCGATGTAGACGAAGAATATCGGCGCGAGGAGACCGTAGGTTATCGAATTGGATATCACGTTGACCTTCCGGTACACGCGTTCGCCGACGAGGTTCTCGCCGATGAGGGCGCCGCCGTAGAAGGCGCCGATTATCCATGTGATCCCCAGGTACTCGCCCAGCAGGCCGAACGACAGGCCCATCAGCAGGAGCACGGCGAACTCCGCCTCCCTGCTCCTGAGCTTCCTGAGGTAATGCATCATGTACTGCGCGGCCCTCTCGTTCCGCCACCTGAAGAACCACCTTATCGCGAAGATCATGGCCATGAAGACAGCCAATTTAACGCTTATGTCGAAAAGGGTGCGGAACGTTATATCCTGGGACGCGCTCAGCGGGAGAACGAGGGCTATCAGGAACATGCTGAACAGGTCGTCGAAGATGGCGATCGTTATCACGGACCTCCCGAACTCCGTCTTGTCCATCTTCAGGTCGGAGAGCACCCGGAGCGCCACAGGCAGCGCTGTGAGCGAGAAGACGGTCCCGATGAAGAAGGAGACCTTGGGCGAGTATCCGAACAACATGCCAACCGTGAAGCCCGAGAAGAAGGCGACGTTGTTCGCCATGAACGCCGTCAATATGGCGTTGAAGTACCTTGTCTTGACCTGGTCGAGGGAGAACTCGATGCCGGCGGCGAAGACGATGAAGAACGTCGCCACCTCGGCCAGGACCTCGAGCTCCACGCTCGGGCTGATGAAGGCGAGCACCGCGGGGCCGAGCACGATGCCTACGGTGATCTCGCCGACGAGCGCGGGCTGCCTGAACCTCTCCATCAGCTCGCCCACCAGCCGCGAAAGGCCGAGGATCAGGAGTATGAGGAGGATGATGCTCATGCGATCATGCCCCTATCTCCCATGTTCCGGTCGCCGCATGGACATCGGCTGGGAACGGATCGTGGGGCACGGGAGCACGGACCCATCCTGTCGCTGGTGTCGTAGGATCGACCTGTGCATTCCCGGCGCCAGACCGATGATGGTCGTTCCACGGGGCCCACATCCGTCTCCGTTCTGAATCCTCCGGTCCGTACCCCCTTCGGGCGTGCATTACCAGATGGTTTTAAGAACGTGTCGAGAGCGGGGGGATGCGACGCGCCGGTGGAAGACCCGGCCCATTGGCCTCGATCGCCGCAATGCGATCGGCGGATTCGCGATGATGCCGTCGGTCTTCCGCCATTGGCTGCCTCGGATGGAGCCGCCACGGAAAGGACCCGGCCTCATTGCCGCCGCCCTTGGGTCGTCTTCTCACAGGCCGATGGACCGATCGACTTCGATGTCCACCGGAGCCGTTGGATGGTGGATGCCTTCTCGCCCCCTCGTTGGGATGTGCTCGCGCGGGGCATCGGCCCCGGCCGGTCCGCCGAGGGATGCCGATGCGAGTGGTCCCTGGGGGCCCTTGTCACCGAGGTGGGAATGGGGGCCGGGGACGAGGGTCTCCATCCCGGAACGGGTCCCTGGGCCGGAGGTGGCGGAACCCGAGGGCCCTCTCGATCCGTCGCTCCACCTTGGGACGCTTCAGTCGCATACCGCATATCTCGTAGGCGATCTGGACGAACAGGAGACCGATGACGCCGCCGTACATCATGCCCGTCGCCACCCTCAGCAGGTTGTTGCTGTCGTAGCTGGTGACGAGTTGGACCGTGCCGTCGATGCCAAGAGGGACGATGAGGACGAGGGCCCACCACATCGAGTACCTGCGCGGGAAGAGGAGGAACAGGAGGGCGCCGGCGGTCAGGCCGAGGTAGACGCCGACGTCGCGGGCGCAGACCGGCATCTGGTTCCCGTTGATGAAGAGGGAGCGGCTGGCCTTCTGGTGGCACGTCGCATCTCCGAAGACGTATATCGGGCGGGCGAACGGATTGATCTCATCGGTGTAGGTCTGCTTGTCGATGCGGTTCGCGCCCGGCCGCTCGCCGAGGTCGACGGTCCCCTCGGGTTCGCTGAGGGGGGCGAGGAAGAGGGCGGCGTCAACGAGGATGGTCACGACGAGGATGAGGACATGAGCCCGCCGGGCGCAGGCCGTGGGAGAGCGGCGCCTCCCCGCAGGTGCCCTTCGCTGGTGTGGCCTCCCCGTCATGCGGGGGGGCGCGTTCAAAGGTACTCCCCGCAGACGACGCATTTGCGGACGCTGTCGGCGCAGGCGACGTGATACTCGGAGCCGCAGTTGGCGCAGCGGTAGGCTCCGCCCGTCATGCGACCGGTGCATGCCGGGCAGCGGACATCCGGGGCGAACTCGCGGGAGGACGAGAGGACGAGCATCAGGGCGAACAACGACAAGATGGGCCCCACCACGAAACCTATGGTCGCCAGACCGGCGACGGCTCCCACGGACGGGACGAAACGGCCGAAGCCCCGGAAGGAGAGGACCCCTCCGGCGAACGCGACCGCGGCGAGCCCGGCGATGATGACGCTCGCGACGGGGACCTCGCTCTCCCCGGAGGTCGTCGTCACGCGTTCGTCCACATCGCGGGTCCCGCTCCGGGGGAGCATGAGGGTCATGGTCTCGGAACTGCCCGTGATCGTGACGCGGTATGTGGCCCGTCCGTATCCGGTGCGGGTGACGACGATCGTGTGATCGCCGTAGGCCACCTGCTCGAAGGAAGCGACGCCCGCCACGCCCGTGATCGCGGTCTCCGCGTCATCCATCTCGATGAAAGCGCCCGCGACGAGGGTGCCCTGGTCGTCGCGGACCTCCACGAGGACCGAGTCCAGCCGCCCGCCGCCCTCGGGATGCTCGACCGTCGTCCCGAGCATCATCGCGGCCTGGGCTATCCCGAGCGCGAAAACGACGAGGAGAAAGACGCCAGCAAGGCCGGACCTTGTCCGCAGAGGAGGGCGGTCGGAGGTCCGTCTGGGTTCCATGGGGTGCCGGAGGCGCGTCAGGACCGCCCTGTGGAACGGAACGGGACCCGGGGAAGGTGGAGGCGCCGCCCTCCTCCGCGGGCGCCGGCGGGGCGCGACCGCCTTCGGGGCGACGGCGCCCGATGGCCTGCGTAGGGGTCGGACGCGAGCACGCTCCGCTGCGCCGGGCGGTTCCGCAGGACGGACCGCCTCCGGCGCCGGTCCGCGACCGGGCTCGGCGACATCGACCTTCCGCGCGGCAGGGCTCTCCCATGTGCCCGTTCGTCTCTCGATCGAAGGCGGAGCGCGCTCCCTCGGGACGTGGAACTCGACGGGAATGTAGGGGATACCCGACCTCGGGCGGGCGGTCGACACGGGCCTCTCGGCCTGGGACCGACGTTCCTCCACCCGGGCGAGGAGCCTGTCGGCGGTGGAGCCGGCGCCCTTCGGGAGGCCGCGCGGCGTCTTGGCGGCCATGGCGGGCATCGCCGGTCCCGGCGCCCTCGGTGCCCCGGATGTCTCTGACACTTCCTCCACGGAGACGGTGACCTCCTCCGGCGCCACGGGTCCGTCGATCCGCGGCCTCGCCTGGGATGTCTTCCGGCGGACCGGGACCGGCTGGGGGACGTCGGCCTCGGGAAGCGGGGCGAAGGGTTCCTCTGTCCAGCGGATGGTCCTCTCTTCCTGTTGGGGTCGCGGCACGGCCGGCGCGACGGCGCGCTCCGCGGGTGGGATGGACGTCGGCGGGGGCTGTCCGATGGCCCCTGGAGCCGGCGCGATGGCTCTCGCAGGTGCTGAGAACACCTCGCCGCAGTCGGGGCATACGGGTCGATCGCCGACCGCGTCGAATCGCAAATGGCAGGTAGGGCAGATGACCTCGGCCATCTGGCCTGCAAGGGCGGCCGAGAATATTTAAGCATATTGGAGATTCCGGCACATTTCGTGCGATGGTCGATGAGGCGGAACCGTGGGCCGGTCAATGATCGTTCAATGGCGCGGGGCGGACCGGAGCGAGACACCATGGACACGTTTCGATCGGTTCGGCGCAGTGGTCGTGGAAAGCGTGGCGACAGTTCGGGCACTCGAGCCTGCAACCCTCCTCCACATCGGCGCCGCAGGTCGGGCAGTCGACGTTCCCGCACTCCGAGCACCGCATCGACAGGTTGCCGAAGAGCAGCTTCCTGACCCTGCGAAGGATGTCCACGGCGTATACCGTCGGCACCCATGCCTTGCGCGACTCCTCGACGATGTGGAAGGCCCTCTCGAGGTCGTCTGTCAGGATGCCGTCGTACTGGTCGATGTCTATGGTCACGGGTAGCCTCGGGTGTCCGGCGGGGAAGCGGACCTTGAAGACGGCCCACGCCGCCGAGCCGTCGTCGCACATGCGGACCGCGAGGCCGTCGTTGTCGGTGACCTCGAAGTAGCGCGAGAGCGCCTCCCGTTCGTACTCGCGGCGGTAATGGTGCATCATGCAGTCCTTTATCTCCCTCACGACATCTCCAAGGGCCGACGTTCGCCGCTCCCAGTTCTTGATGGTGTTGAAGCCCTTACCGATGCACAGCCCTTCCATGACCATGTCCGGGGCGTCGGGATAGTTCTGGAGGTCGAGGGAGAAGGCCATCGTCCTCCCGCCGTAGGTTATGTACTCGAACGAGAGGCGGTCGTCGCCGTTCCTCGAGGCGCCCTCCCCCTGTTCCAGTGCCTCGATCTCCTCGTAGAGCCGGTTCTTGTCGGTTATCGCGCTCTCGACGCTCTTCACGAGCTCCACTACCGTCGGAGGGTGCCTGGAGTCCCACCCCCTGAGGAGGCCTATGGTATCGGACAGGTCCAGCGCGTCCGTGAGCACGTCCTCGGGTATCATCATGCGGGGCCTGTCTGGGTAGTTGGTGTAGTTGATCGTCAGCGGGTACATGTGCCATATGCCGGACTCGGGGTCCATGTTCGTCACGAACGCACGGACGTAGTACATGTCGTTGTTGATCAATTCGAGGTAGTATTCGTTCGAAAGATCGAGGTACTGCTGCGCGAGCAGTTCCATTGGCGCCTGCGCCTCCTCGTAGAACTCGACGTCCTCGCCCCGCGGTTCGTAGGAGACCTTCTCGAGGCAATGAGGGCATATCGTATCCGACGAGCCGATGAACTTCCGGTATTGCTCGAGGCACTCTCGATGGAATTGGGCATCGCATGTGTGAGAGAAGTCCGTGCCTGCCTTCTTGCAAATGGCACATACGGAAGGCTCATCCTCGACGCTCCCCCCCTTCGATGCGGCCCTGACCATGACGTGGTACGGAGGAGGATATATTGTTTAAATCTTTCTGAACCCTTTGGACATTGCGCGCGGTGGCCGATCGGCCGGCTCCTCGCATCATGGCCCGCGGATCTGCTTCCCGGGAACAGGACCTCCCTCGATCGCCGGGGACATGATGACCGGTCATGGCATGAACCCGTGGAGCTCTGGCACGAGGGGAATGAAGTCGTACGAGCCGTCGGCAGACTCGATCGCGACCTGGAACCGCGTGAACCCGCCATGGGCATCGACGCCGTTGACGAGCATGTCGTAGACCTCGTCTGAGAGGTCGTCCGCGGGGCGGACGGTCACCATCACGACGCGCGAGGGCATCACCTTCCACTTGGCGTGGATGTCCTCCACCTCGGCGACGAGGCGGCCGACGTCCTTCGCGGTCGGCAGGGCGGCGTACTCGCGGACGAGGAGCATGTAGGACCGCGACCTCGGGAACCTCCTGTCGAACACGTAGGCGTCGAACCTGTGGTTCTGCCGCAGGCCGCTCAGTGAGCCGGGGGTCCTGAGCGCCTCCGGGCTCGTCTCCAGGAGGGCCCGGAAGGCATCGTTCCAATTCCTCAGGTAGGCGAGGAACCTCTTCGCCGGCGTCTCACCCTCGGGAATGGTCATGGTAGGCTGTTTCCTCGCGGCGTTGATGGCGGCGTGCCTCACGAGGTAGGTGCGGAACAGGCCCCGCATCCGCCACGTCGTGTGTATCGCCATCAGACCGGCGACGAATAGGCCCAGGAAGACGAGGGCCCCTCCGACGCTGCCGCTGGCGAGGACGGAGGCCAGGAGTAGCAACGCGAAGAAGACCATGAAGAGGAGGAACAGGAGGGTCACGTATATGCGGAGCATGCTCCACCGGGCCATCCGCGAGACCTCCCTCGAGAGCTCGAAAAGGCTCTGCAGCGGGTCCTCAAGCGCCCTGGGGTCTCCTCCCATCATGGCCCGTTGGCCGGCTCTTGATATTTAAAGGGTACGGTAACATTCGTCCGTCACAACCTTCTGGCCCGGTATTTAAGGCGCCTCCGATATCCGACACCAACGGAAAGGGTGATGATGATGAACGGCAAGGGAGAGAAAGGGTTGATCGCGATCGCGGTGGCGTTCCTTCTGGTCGTCAGCGCGATGAGCCTGATGCAGCTGCTTCCCACGGGGGACGACGCGGAGGAGGGCGGCAAGACCCTGACCGATTACACGACGACCAGGGCATTCGGGACCATGATCGAGCTCAACAGCGAGCCCGAGGACGTAGAGGAGTACATGGACGGCGATGGCGACGGTGACCCGGAGATCGACAACGGGACGCTGGACGAGGCGGGTTCCCTGGACCCCGAGGAGATCCTCGATGAGGACGGCGACGGCGAGCCCGACTACGACGAGGTCGCCGGGCCGGATACGCCCCTCGGTAACGTCATCAACAGCACGGAGAGCACCGACATCCTCGACTACACGGTGGAGGACATCGAGGGGATCCTCGACCAGAGCAACGAGTCCATAGACGGCGAGGTCGTGGCGGACGCCGACGCCGAGCGCGCCGCGGAGTACGATCCCGAGGAGGACGCCTCCGGGTACGACGCCGATGTGCTCGAGACCATGGCGGTCGAGGAATACCATGTCCTCTGGGGAGAGGGTGAGACCCCCGAGGCCACGGAGGACCCGACCTACGACGAGCATGGCGAGGGGCTCGGTCTCGAGGAGTTCGAGGATGACCTGTCGGAATACGACGCCTCCGGCGAGGAACTCGACACCACCGGGATGGACGGCGACGGATGGTCCCGCGACCTCTACTGGACGTACAATACGACAGATGTTGACGAGGACGGATTCCCGGAATACGCCTTTGCGATACTGCTCATCAACTGGACCTACGATGGCGACGGCGACGGCACCCCCGAGTTCCGATGGACCTTCCTGGCCGGGTACCTCGGTCACGACAACAACTCCAACAACGTCAGCGAGTACGACGCTGTGCTTATTGTCGGGATCCGTACGTGGGACGTCGACGATGACGGCACCCCGGACAGGGTCCGCGAGTGGAACTGGGGACGCATCCGCGCCGACGCGGACGAGGACCTCGTCCTCGAGGACCGGATCGTCTTCGCGGCCTACAGGAACGTGGACGGCGAGGACAACGGGACAGTAGAGATCATGAAGTGGGGCCGGAGGCTCGTGGATGCCGACGACGACACGAAGCACGAGGAGGACACCGCCGTGCTCGTCCAGAAGGAGATGACCTATCGGAACGGCGAGCCCGTGCACCGGAAGAAGGCCGTCTGGCTGGTACAGAGCCTCGACATCGACGACGACAGGCGCGTCGACCTCTACCGCGCCGTGGTCATCGGCCATCAGTACTTCGACAACGACACGGACGGCAATCCCGAGTACACGGCAGCCGCGCTCGGCGGGGTCGAGGAGTCCTGGGGGACGAACTTCTCCAGGAAGGTCCTCGTGATAACCACGGAGGGCATGGACGTGAACGACGACGGCGTCGAGAACAGCAACGTGACCTACGTCTGGTGGCACCAGGAGGACATGGCGT
>JAKEGO010000178.1 GCA_022615805.1 Thermoplasmata archaeon | reverse complement strand
CGAGCGATGGGCACTCCCCCCCGGAGCGGTCCGGACGGGGCGGCTTCGCGTAGGAGGAAGGGAGCGGTCCCATCCCCCCATGGGGACCGGGAGCGGCGGGCGTGTCCCCGCCGGGTCGCGGGAACATGAGAGCCTTGCCGAGAGGATATCTCCATCCATCGACCGCTCGAGGCGGGACCGTCGAGTCCTCGCCCGCCGGCCAAGGGCGCCCCTCGGAACGAGCCGCCATCGGACGGAGGATGACGCGAAGGGCGGGTCGGCCAGAAGGTTTAAGGGATGTCCTGCCATGACCACATCGAAGATCGGAGGGGAGACGTCATGATCGATTACAAGCGAAGGATCGCGGAGGTCCGGAAACACATCGCGGAGAAGGGCGCCGACGCCTTCGTCCTCAAGAACGCCGGGAACATCCGCTACCTCTCGTGCTCGCACGTGCCGTCGTTCGCCATGCTGACGTACCTCGTCGTGACCCCGAGGAGGACCATCGGGATCACATCCTCCCTCGAGGAGTGGAGGGCCCGGGAGCAGGTGGAGGTCGACGACATCAGGGTCTTTGCGGGATATTCGGGCATCCCCTCGGACGGGAAGACCGCGCCCGACGTCCTCAAGTCGGTCCTCGGGAGGTACGGCGTCAAGACCCTTCTCATGGACTCGAAGGAGCGGCTCCACGGCATCAGGGTCACGGGGGACGACCTCGTGGAGCGGCTGCGCGAGGTGAAGGACGACCACGAGATCAGGCAGATCCGCGCGGCCGTCAGGATGACGAAGAGGGTCGAGCGGATGCTGGCGGACATCGTCGTCCCCGGGCGGACGGAGAACCAGGCGGCCGCGGACATCGAGCACGCCCTCAGGGCTGAGGGCGGGACGGCGATATCGTTCACCTGCATCGTCGCCTCCGGGCGGTACCATTCGGCCTACTCTCACCACGACGTCACGACCCGGCGGATAGGGAAGGCCGACGCCGTCGTCGTCGATTTCGGCTGCTACGTCAACGGCTACTGCTCGGACATCACGAGGACCCTCCTGATGAAGGATGCCCCGCAGAGGCTCCACGACATCTACGACCTGGTGGAGCGGGCGCAGAAGGTCGGCATATCCGCCGTCAAGGTCGGGAGGCCCTTCCGGGACGTCGAGGCGGCCATCCGGGAGGAGTTGAAGCCGGACTACGACCGCTACTTCGTCCACAGCACGGGACACGGCTTCGGCCTCGAGGTCCACGAGAGGCCGTGGGTGAGGATGACCGCCCCGGAAACCGACGTCGTCCGCAGGGGGCAGACCTTCACCATCGAGCCGGGCGTCTACATCCCGGGCGTCGGCGGCGTCAGGATCGAGGACGACATATTCGTCGGGGACCGTGCGAGGGTGCTCTGAGACGTCGGGTCCCGATCACCCCGGCTGGATATCGTATTCACGACAATGGAAGCGATAGCCAGCGGTCGCTCCCGCCCCCTCACTTCACGAACGGCTTCTCCACCGCGCGGGCGGCGACCGCCTTCCCGCGGACCTCGATGTCCACGGCTGCGCCGGGCTCCGCGATCCCGGGCGAGACGTAGCCCATGGCGATGCCCGTCCTCAGGACGGGTGACATCGTTCCGCTGGTGACGACGCCTATCCTCTTGCCTTCGGCCACGATCGGGTCGCCGTGCCTCGGCACCCCGCGCCCGTCGCACAGGAACGCGGTCCAGATATCGTACCCCCCTTCCTCCTTCTGTCGGAGGAGCGCCTCCCTGCCGATGAAGTCGTGGTCCCACTTGATCACCCAGTCGTAGGTCGTCTCGAGTGGGGTCCTGTCGCCGTGGAAGTCCTGGCCGGACAGGAGGAAGCACTTCTCCAGGCGGAGCGTGTCCCTCGCGCCTAGACCGACCGGCCTGAGCCCGTGCCTCTTGCCGGCCTTCATGAGGAGGTCCCAGACGGCGCCGGCCGCCTCCGGGGACCCGATGATCTCGAAGCCGTCCTCGCCAGTGTAGCCGGAGCGCTCGACCATGCACTCCGAGCCCGCGATCTCGACCCGGCGCATCGTGAAGAAGGTCTGTGCATTCCTCTCGCCGACGGCGTCCTCGTACACGGCCGCGGCCTTCGGCCCCTGGAGGGCGAGGCAGAACATCTCCGACCGGTCTTCGATCCTCACGTCGAGGTCCTTCCCGACGTCGAGGAACCACTTGTGGACCATCGGCGTGGTGCCTGCATTGGGGACGATCAGGTACCGCCCATCGCCGAGGACGGTCACGATGGTGTCGTCCTTGATCCTTCCCTCGCGGTCGAGGATGTGGGCGTACTTCATCTCCCCCTCGTCCGCCTTCTGGAAGTGGTTGGTCTGGACCCTGTGGACCAATTCGAGCGCGTCGGGCCCCGAGACGAAGAGGTCGCCCATGTGCGAGACGTCGAAGAGGCCGGCGGCCTTCCGGACGGCCAGGTGCTCCTCGATGAGGCTGCTGTACCACAGGGGCATCTCCCAGCCCCCGAACTCGGTCATCCTTGCGTCGAGCCCGATGTGGCGGTCGTAAAGTGCGGTGCGCTTCATGGGGCCACCCCTGCAACGCCATGTTGCGCCCCGATTTAAAGGTTTCAGGTGGCGGATGATGCGAGCGCGACTTCACGCTGCCAGGCCCGCTTGCCACCTGGCCGACGCCCGCTCCATCGGCCTCCCCGGACCCTCCCCGGCCCCTTCGAGAGTTCGTCCGCGCCCCGGGCGGACCAGGACATGCACACGTGGCACCGACATCCCCTGACGGCGAGGGATCGCAATGCCCATCCGAAGGGCCCTAGCCGCTGTCCGGCGCTCCCGCCGCAGAAAGGTAAAAATAATAGACGCGAATAGGTCGACGGGGTTTGGACTTGATCGAGATACGCTTCCACGGGCGGGGTGGCCAGGGAGCCGTCATAGCGTCCAGACTGCTCGCCGAGGCCGCCTTCATAGAGGGGAAGGACGTCCAGGCCTTCCCTTTCTTCGGAGTGGAGCGCCGCGGCGCCCCCGTCACCGCATTCACCAAGATCGACGACCGACCGATCCGCATCAAGTCCGAGATATACGAGCCCGACCACGTCATCGTGCTCGACACGGCGCTGCTCGGGTACATCGATGTGGTCCAGGGATTGAAACCGGGGGGCCGCGTATTGATCAACTGCCCGCTCGAACGGGCGGCCCAGTACCGCGCCCGGTCAAAGGCCCCCATCGACGCGGTCGACGGGACCGGCATCGCCATCGGGCACGGCCTCGGGAGCAGGGAGTCCCCCATCGTCAACACATCGATGCTCGGGGCCTTCGCGAGGTCGTCCGGCCTCGTCGGCATCGACGCGGTCGCGGAGGCGATCCGGCGCCAGGTCCGGCGGAAGGTCGAGGCGAACATCGAGGCGGCGCGCGACGCCCACGACAGGGTCGACACGATGGAGGGATGACATGCCGTACGACCACGAGAGCATACCGCCGACCCCGATAACGTCCGTCCCATCCGACCAGTTCCTCAAGACCGGATCGTGGCGGACCTTCAGGCCCGTCATCGACAGGGACAAGTGCATCAAGTGCTTCATATGCTGGAAGTTCTGCCCAGACGTCAGCGTCAGGGTGAAGGACGAGGACTCCTATCCCGAGATCGACTACGAGTTCTGCAAGGGGTGCGGGATCTGCGCCCGCGAGTGCCCGAAGGACGCCATCGACATGGTCCTGGAGGTGTGACCTTGCGGAAGGTCATAACCGGGAACCACGCCACCGCCTACGGAGCCAAGCTCTCGAGGCCCGGCGTCATCTCCGCCTACCCCATCACGCCCCAGACGACCATCGTAGAGCACATCGCGGACTTCATCGCCGACGGCGAGCTCTCCTGCGAGTTCGTCAAGGTCGAGAGCGAGCACAGCGCGATGGCGGCGTGCATCTCCGCCCAGAACACCGGCGCGAGGACCTTCACCGCGACCTCCGCCCACGGCCTCGCCCTCATGCACGAGATGCTGATGTGGGCTGCCGCTGGCCGCCTCCCCATCGTAATGGTCAACGTGAACCGCGCCATGGGCCCGCCGTGGAGCATCTGGGCCGACCACCTGGACAGCGTCGCCCAGCGCGACACCGGCTGGATGCAGGTCTACTGCGAGGACAACCAGGAGATCCTCGACACGACGATCATGTCGTTCAAGGTCGGCGAGTCACGCGACGTCCTCATGCCGACGATGATCGCTGAGGACGCGTTCTACCTCTCTCACACCGTCGAGCCTGTCGATATCCCCGACCAGGAGGACGTCGACGCGTTCCTCCCGCCCTACGACCCGCCTTTCAAACTCGACGTCGACGACCCCAAGGGCTTCGGGTCCCTCGTCATGCCGAACAACTACATGGAGTTCAGGTACCTGATGAAGCTGGCCCTCGACCGCGCGCGCGAGCGCATCGTCGAGGTCGATCGCGAGTTCGAGGAGGCGTTCGGGAGGTCCCACGGGGGCCTCGTCGACCTGTACCGGTGCGAGGACGCCGAGTACCTCATCGTCGCGGTCGGGACGACGAGCAGCACGGTCCGCGAGGTCGTGGACCAGCTCCGCTCCGAGGGCGAGAAGGTGGGCCTCGCGAGGATCCGCGTGTTCCGGCCGTTCCCCGTGGACGAGGTGCGCGCCATGGTCCGGGGCGTCAAGGGCGTCGCGGTGCTCGACCGCGTCTATAGCTTCGGGGCCTTCGGTCCCTTCTACACCGAGCTCATCGCGGCGCTGTATGGCCAGGACGAGCGACCGGTGATCAAGGACTACCTCGTGGGCATCGGCGGCAGGGACGTCAGGTCGAAGCACATCCGCGACATCTACTCGAACCTCAAGGCGGTGACGCGGGACGGCCTCGACTCCGAGACGGAATGGATAGACCTCAACCGCCCGGGGGGTGGCGCCTGATGGGCCGCTTCACGATCCCGCGCGAGGAGTACATGCGCTCCGGTCACGTCGGCTGCCAGGGGTGCGGCGCATGCCACGCCATGAGGTACGCGCTCAAGGCCCTCGGGCCGAGGACGATCATCAGCATCCCCGCGTGCTGCTGGGCCGTCATCCCGGGCGTGTGGCCGAGCAGGAACCTCGACGTCCCGATGATGAACTCGGCCTTCGAGGTCACGGGGGCGTCCATATCGGGCATCCGCGCGGGGCTCGATGCCCAGGGGAAACGAGACATCCAGGTCGTTGGTTGGGCCGGCGACGGCGGCACCGCCGACATCGGAATCCAGGCCCTCTCGGGCATGGTCGAGCGCGGCACGAACGTGATATACATCATGTACGACAACGAGGCGTACATGAACACCGGAATACAGCGCTCCTCCTCGACCCCCGTGGGCGCGTGGACCACCACGACCCCCATCGGCAGCACCGGCTACTGGGAGGCGGACGAGAAGAAGGACATGGCCGAGATCATGGTCGCCCACAGGACCCCCTACGTCGCCACGGCCAACATCGCGTACCCCGAGGACCTGATCCGCAAGGTGAGGCATGCGATGGAGGTGCAGGGCCCGAAGTTCATCCAGATATACGCGCCGTGCCCGACCGGGTGGCGCATGGACCCGGGCCGCACCGTGGAGATAGCCCGCATGGCGGTCAGCACGCACCTGTGGCCGCAGTACGAGGTCGACCACGGCATCTACACGATCAACCTCAAGCCCAAGAAGACGGACCTCAAGGAGTACGTCAAGCTCCAGGGCCGCTTCCGCCACCTCCCTGCCGACTTCGTCGACGCGTGGGAGCGCCGCGTGGACCGGAACTGGGAGAGGCTCCTCGAGAAGGAGCGTTTCACCAGGGAGCTCGTCGAGAAGGGTCTCCTCCCATTCCACCCGCTCCACGGGAGCTCGGGGAAGAGGCCGGGCGGCGTCGGCTCGCATTCTGCCGACCTCCCGACAGCGGACGAGGTCCGCGAGGACGGGGAGTGAGCGTCCGCTCCGACCTTGGCCTCCGTCGTTCCGTCATTTCGTGGCAAGCCTCATGGCCGCCTTCGGCGGAACGCGACGACCATCGCCAGGGCCAATGCCAGCATCGGTGGCCCGAATCCCGGCAGCCCGCCGTCGTCGTCGCCACCTTCGCCGGAGGCGCCCTCGACGACCCGGACCGTCGCGTTGAGCCACGCGACGATTCCATCCTCCCTCGTGGAGGCCACGACGGTCAATGGGTGGTCCCCCACCGTGGCGCTCCCCGGTGCGGAGACGGTCAGGGTGGCCGTGTCGTTCGTCCCGGCCCGCAGGGTCACCGACGACGGGCTCAGGGATCCCCACCGCGAGATGTCCCCCCTGACGGTCAGGGTGATGGTGACCGCCTCTTCGCCGCCGTTAGCCACCGCCAGGCGCGACT
>JAKEGO010000177.1 GCA_022615805.1 Thermoplasmata archaeon | reverse complement strand
CAGGTCGCCGAGCTCGGGAAGGTCGACGAGGGAGGCGGCGGCACCATCGCCTGCTTCCTGGCCCAGCACAACATGGACGTCATCGACGCGGGCCCGCCGCTGCTCGCAATGCACTCGCCCTTCGAGGTCTCGAGCAAGGCCGACATCTGGGCGACGTACAAGGCGTATTCGGCGTTCCTGGGGTCGTCGTGAGGGCCATACCTGAGGCCCGGACCTGATCCATTGCTATCCCCACGGCGGGGAGGACCTTTTACTGGTACTGCCCAGAATGCGATCCCCCCGGCCAGAAGGAGCTCGGGGAGTGGTTTCAGGAGCGATGTGTTCTATCCGTTCACGCGAACTCACATGAGGGATAATGCGACGACGAATGATCGAATGAACTTCTCAATTACACTCGATCCATGACCCCTGTTTCCAAATTCAGGATCAGTTATTCATTAGTCTCCTTCCCCGTTGGAACGACTCAGCCAGATCCTGCAATCGGATGACAGGATCGTCATCGCGCTGTGTCGAGATGATGCCCATCGTAGATCGTCGGAGCACCATTTACACGGTAGATGGTGAGGATCAAGTGACCTTGGCTGAAACCAACATTGGATCCAATGCAATATGGGGGAAGGCGGTGATGGAGGGTGGCAGAGCGTGATCATCGATCGTCTTTCCGGATCCGATCGGTCTTCGTGATGTATATCTTCCGTCCCTTCGCGCCGTGACGGTTGAGGTCCGCGATCACCCGATAATCGTCGTTCTCGGCGAGGAACCTGTCGATCGCCGGCGTGACACCTGGCCATTCCGGGTGATGATAGTCATCGACGGCGACTATCCCTTTATTGCACAGGTGCCCCTTCACCAGGTTCAGGTCGAACAGGGTCTGCTCCTCTGAATGTCCTCCGTCGATGTGGATGAACCTGAACGCCTGCTTCGGCTCGAGCTCGAGCTCGTTGGAGAGGCATTCATGGATCACAATGTTCTGTTCCTGGAGGTTCCGGTTCACCCTTCTGATGTTGGCCATCAGGTCCGCGACCGTCGGCTTGTTCTCGTAGCGATCGTCGGTCTCGATCTGGAACGCGTCACAGATGTGCAGCCTTTCCGAGGGATGCAAGTATCTTGCCATGACGGCGCTCGACCTGCCGTGGTAGCTCCCGATCTCGAGGAGGTCGCCCTCAAGGCCGAGATGCGTCTGCATGCTCAGTATCAGGTGGAAATGGCTGGTATCGTCCACGTTGAATGCGCCCGGCACTGTATGGATGAGATCGTAGACATCGGCTATCAGCGGTCCTTTCGGACCGATGTCCCTCTCGTCCGTCGATGTCCGCAGATCGCGCTTGCGTGATATTCGGTCCATCACAGCCCTGATTCTCCTCTTGATCGGTCCGGGGATGGATCTCTTTATCGTCATTTCAATTCCTTTCCGCCCATCATCCTCGGGATCATCGCTTAGCCATTATATATCCATCTCGATTCGTGCGGCGACTTACGGTCTGGATGATCACGATCGAATACGACCGGTCCGATCCAGCGATCGACCGAAATGAGCACAGGATTTACCGGGACCGGCGCGCATATCACTCGCGGAGCGCAACGTGGGAAGGTGAATAATGCATCTCGTCGTGCATGATCCGGCAAATGGACAGAGGCCGCGATCAGAGCCCTGGGGACTTCCCCCCGTCCGCCTCGCACCCCGGCGACGTCGGCCTGTCCGCCGTCTCCTGACCGGGGCACGCCGGCTCGGGGTCCCCCGGCCACCCGCGTCCTGGAGGTACTGCTCGATGGCCGCGGCGGCGACGGATCTTACTGGTCAAATGAACCGAGGACGGTGCAGGCGCTTGACTGTCAGCGTTCCTCCTTCTTCCGCTTGACAGCGTCCTCGGGGAGCGCGCACGTGCCGCTGCCGTCCTCGAAGATCTCGTCCTCAGGGATCCCGAGTCCCTCTCCCGTGAGCGTGTTGTGGATGTCGAGGGCGGCCTTCTTGCCGGCCCCCGCGGCCTCGATGACCGTCGCGCTCCCGGTGACGATGTCGCCGCCGGCCCAGACGCGGGGCTTCGACGTCCGGCCGCTCTCGCCCGCTACGATGTACCCCCACTTGTTCAGCTCGAGTCCGGGAGTGGTGCTCGGGATTATCGGGTTGGCCGAGGTTCCAGTGGCTACGATCACGAGGTCGGTCTCGATGTCGAACTGCGAGTCGGGTATCGGCACCGGCCGTTTCCTCCCGCTGGCATCGGGTTCGCTGAGCGCCATCCTCTCGCAGGTCATCTTGCGAACCATGCCTTTGCCATCTCCCTCGAAGGCCACAGGATTGGAGAGGAACATGAAGTTGATGCCCTCCTCCTCGGCGTGGTGGACCTCCTCGGCCCTGGCAGGCATCTCCTCGTGGGACCTCCGGTAGACCACGTGGACCATGTCGGCGCCCATCCTGAGCGCGGTCCTCGCCGAGTCCATGGCGACGTTCCCTCCCCCGATCACGCAGACGCTCCTCCCGGTGATCAGGGGTGTATCGTACTGCGGGAACTTGTAGGCCTTCATCAGGTTCGATCGCGTGAGATACTCGTTGGCCGAGTAGATGCCGCCGAGGTTCTCGTTCGGTATCCCGAGGAAGTTCGGAAGTCCCGCGCCGACCCCGATGAACACCGTGTCGAAACCGCGTTCGGCGAGCAACTCGTCGACGGTGATGGTACGCCCGATGATCGTGTTGTACTCGATCCTCACGCCGAGGTCCTGGAGGTAGGCCACCTCGGATTCGACGATCCTCTTCGGCAACCTGAACTCGGGTATGCCATACATGAGGACGCCCCCTGGCTTGTGGAACGCCT
>JAKEGO010000176.1 GCA_022615805.1 Thermoplasmata archaeon | reverse complement strand
CGCGAACATCCACGGAGGCGGTCCGGTAGACCCTCGTCACCGAGAAGTTCCTGTCCCACATGGCCGAACCGGTCGAGTCGGCCCTGACGGTGAGGTCATCGGAGGTGTACGCCAACGACCCGCCTGGGACCGATACGCCGACGTCGACCCACTGGTATCCTCCAGGAGAGAGCGATATCTGCGGTTCGATGGTCGTCGCCCATCCCGCGGTCGACGTGGCCGTGAGGTCGTAAGTGTCCGAGACGGTGCCGGTGTTCCATATGCGATAGGAATGCGTCGTGTTGCCGCCCGGGAACCCCCATGCGCCCCCTGTGCCCGGCCCCTCCACGAGGACGTCGTACTGTCCGTCCACTCGTCCGGATGCGAGCAGGACGAAAAGCAGCACAATCGGTAACACCCAGAGCGAGCGCATGCGTTCACCTTTATTACCCACGACGACTGGACATGGATTATCTCATTTGGGATATATATATATGTTTTTTAGGGTTTTTTGGGGTCTCTTGAACTGCTGATGCCACGATGGAGTTGGTCGCTGCACAGGGGAGGTGAACGTTGGACGCGGTCCAGAACGGTGTATCCGACCGGATCTAGAGCGTTCCTCGCTGAAATGCGATGTCTCGGACCTCGGCACCCTCGGCTGGACGGCACTGGCCGGTCCTCCCCGCGCCATTACCTTTTTATGTCCAATGTCTCGTGATGGTCCGGTGATCGGATGAGAGCGATCAGAGCGCCCAGGGGCAGCGAACTGACCTGTCGCGGGTGGGGCCAGGAGGCCGCCATGCGAATGCTCATGAACAACCTCGATCCCGAGGTCGCCAGGGACCCCGCGAACCTCATCGTCTACGGGGGAACCGGCAAGGCGGCAAGGAACTGGAAGGCATTCGACGACATCGTCGCTGCTCTCCGGTCGCTCGGGAACGACGAGACCCTCCTGGTCCAGAGCGGAAAGCCGGTCGCGGTGTTCCACACGTCAGAGTGGGCTCCCCGCGTCATCATAGCCAACTCGCTCCTCGTCCCGAAATGGGCCACGTGGGAGGTCTTCAACGATCTGGAGCGGAAAGGCCTCATCATGTACGGCCAGATGACGGCCGGCTCGTGGATATACATCGGCACTCAGGGCATCCTTCAGGGCACATACGAGACGCTGGGCGCCGTGGCGAGGAAGCACTTCGGGGGATCCTTGAGGGGCACTATAACCCTGACGGCAGGGCTCGGCGAGATGGGCGGTGCGCAACCGCTCGCAGTGACGATGAACGAGGGCGTATGCATGGCCGTCGAGGTGGACCCGGGGATGATCGAACGCCGTATCGACAAGGAGTACCTCGACGAATTCACCAACGATCCGAAAAGTGCCGTCGAGCGCGCCAACGAAGCGAAGGCGGCGGGAGAGGCGGTCTCCATCGGCGTGCTAGGGAACGCGGCCGATGTCCTGCCCGCCCTCGCGGCGTCCGGTTTCGTCCCGGACATCGTGACCGACCAGACGTCGGCGCATGATCCGTTGAACGGATACGTCCCCTCGGGTCATGATGTTCAATCCGCCGCCGCGCTGAGGTCGAGGAACCCTGTCCGATACGTCGAACTCGCGAGGGATAGCATAGCGGCTCACGTGAAGGCGATCCTCGCGTTCAGGGATGCCGGCGCCGTGACCTTCGATTATGGGAACAACATCCGCCAGGTCGCGCTCGAAGCGGGCGTGGAGCGGGCGTTCTCGTATCCTGGGTTCGTGCCGGAATACGTTCGCCCCCTGTTCTGCGAGGGGAAGGGGCCCTTCCGGTGGGTCGCGCTTTCGGGCGACCCGGACGACATCCGGATGACGGATCGCGCCATGCTCCAACTGTTCCCGGAAGACCTCCACCTCGCAAGATGGATACGCAAGGCCGGGGAGCGCGTCAGGTTCCAGGGCTTCCCCTCCAGGATATGCTGGCTCGGGTACGGCGAGCGCCACAAGGCGGGCCTCCTCTTCAATCGCCTGGTTCGCGAGGGGGAGGTGTCCGCGCCGATCGTCATAGGCCGAGACCACCTCGACTGCGGGTCCGTCGCGTCGCCGAACCGCGAGACCGAGGCGATGATGGACGGGAGCGATGCTATCGCGGACTGGCCCATCCTCAACGCTCTCCTGGGCGCTTCCGGCGGGGCGACATGGGTGAGCGTCCACCATGGCGGAGGGGTCGGGATGGGCTACTCGATCCACGCGGGTATCGTCATCGTCGCCGATGGCACCGCGCTGTCGGATGAGAAGATCGAGAGGGCGCTGACGAACGACCCTGGGCTCGGGGTCGTCAGGCACGCCGATGCGGGATACCCCGCCGCGATCGCCTGCGCCCGCGAGAACGGCCTCAACATGCCGTCATTGTGAAGCAGTGGGTCATCGTTTGGATCTGGCGCTCGAACGTCCCTTTCCTGCCCCATTCGTACCTTGACGGTGTCCGTCATACATGTGGTCACGCCGTCCCCGCGACCGCGGGGCGATCGCCAGGTACAGTATGAGAGCCGACATCACGAAGATCACGGCGGCGACGAGATTTGCGGTGTAACCGAACTCGGCAGCGATCGCCCCCCCCATCAGGGGGCCGATGATGCCCGAGAAGCTCGTGGACGAGTTGAGGAGGCCCGAGGCTGTGGCGCGCTCCTCGTTCCTTTCCATTAGCTCGAACAGCGCCCCAAGGTAGAGGAACGCCCACGATATGCCTATCAGCACCATGCCCGGGATCAGGGTGTACCATTCCTTGACCCCGATGAACAGCGCGAACGATGCCGCGGCCGCGGAGAGCCCGCCGATGACCATCCAGTGGCTGTTCCTGATCCGGTCGGCATAGTTCATCACGATGACCTGCATGGCGAAGTTCGGCATCCATATGTAGGCTATCAGCGCCCTGCTGAGGCCGAGGGACTGTTCGTAGAGCGGGAATATCACCCAGGCGATGGACGCTCCCGTGTGACGGAGGAATATCGCGAGGTAGAGGTGCTTGTTCCTCCGGATGATGTCCACGGGTACCCTCGGCACGTGAAGCCTCGGCTCGTGCACCCGTGGGAGGCCCAGCGCAATGATGGCGGTCATGGCGAGGACCGCGGCGGACAGGAGGAATATCGTGTTCGTGGGCATGTCATTGACCATGATTGAACCCGCGATCAGGAAGCCAGCGGCCATCCCGGCAGGTCCGAAGGAGGTGAACCGGCCTAGCGGGCCCTTCTGCTCGGCGACGTAAGCGACCAGGGCCGAGCCGAACATGCCGTCGAAGAACCCGCAGGCGAACCTGTATGCCATCATCTCCCTCGCAGAATTGGCGGTGGAGAGGAGGGCGAATGCGACGACGGCGCCGAATAGGCCGATGATGACGAACATCCTCCGGCCGTACATGTCCGCCGCCCTCCCGAAGACCCACGAGCTGATGAGCAGAGCGAGGGCGTTCGCGGCGACGATGAAGCCGATCACCAAAGCGCCGATCCCGAGGTCGTCCGCGTAGATCGGGATGAACACCCAGGTCATGGCCATGGCGGCGGAGGACAGGAAGCGGAGTGCGTAGGGAAGTCTCATCGTCATCTTCCAGATGTGCCGAACGCTGGCACCGTCCTTCGACCGTCGGGAGCCATTCGCTCGGACCAGATACCCGGACCTGTTTTTAGTAGATAATGGTTGGCACAGGTCTGGCTTCATCCCGAAAGTCCATCGGGGGCACCGTCCAACGGTTGCTGCGAGCAGTTTGCAGAACAAGCTAGTCCTTCCGTCTCCTTCGATCCCATTCCTGCGGACACGAGTTTTGGGATGAAGCCCACAGGTCTCAGTATGGGCGGTCGCCCGTGATCTGGATGCCCCATCGAGTGCTACCCGCAAGACAGGATCCCGCACGGCTCGAGTGCCATCCCGAAGCCTGGTCACCTTCGGATCCTTTCATGCGTCCTACTCGATCTCTTCCACCCAGGCGTCGCCGTAATAATATTCGAACCAGACCTCGATGTGGAAGAAGTTACCTTCATCGATGATGAACTGGGTCCCACCCGTGATGGTCACATTGATGTTGTATTCTCCAGTGCCTTTAGAGGTCGTCATGTCCATGGCGTTGGCGATGGTCCTTGCGTCCTCGATGGTCGGAGCGTAGATATCCCTGTTGGTCGGATATGGATCCCCGTCGAACGTGAAGATCCATTCGAGCCCGATCTCCTCGTCGATGTCGACCTCCTGCTTGTCATCGCCGAAGGGCGTCTCGATCGATAGCTGGAACTCGTCCTGGCCGGAGATCAGGTATTCGGTGTCGGTCCATGTAAGGTTGAACCATATCCTCGTGAGATTATCGTGGGTTATGTTCTCCTCGTGGGTCCATGTCGGGTCGGTCTCCGTTACATACCAGTTGTCAGAATAGATCTGAAGTTCCTCCGAGTGGTTCCATACCGCTTTGTACCTGTGCAACCTCGCCTCTATCGTCGCTGTTGCGATGTCCCGCGCGCCATGCTGGTCCTCGACGATGAGCGTGACGTCGTACGTCCCCTCGGCATTGTAGACATGTGTGTCCTCCTCCAAGGTCGAATTGCTCTCGTCACCGAAGTCCCAAATGAAGTGGCGGATGTACCCGTCCTGGTCCGAGCTGTCCGAGCCGCTGAACGTCAGCGTCTCTCCCACCCATGCGTCGGTGGTCGGGACACTCCCTCTCGTTATCGACATGTTCGCCTCGGGCGGCGCGTTGACGATGAGCGACCCGGTATCCAGCCCGATCACGCCCTTGTCGTCCCAGACCGCGAGGGTGATCGTCATCTCCCCGGGTTCGTCGTAGATGTGCGTGACGACAGGGGTCGTTGTCTCACCGCTTGAGCGTCTGTCGCCGAACCAGAACATGTACTTGACGATGCGGTTGTCGTCCGTCGAAACCGCGCCATCGAACTCGACTTCCTCGCCGAGGTTGACCACGCTCTTCTCGATGGACAGTTCGGCGATCGGAGCCTCGTTATCGTCCCCGTCCTCGGACGAACCCATGCAACCGGTGGATACCAGGATCGCGACGACCAGAAGCCAGGCGCACGCTTTCATTCCCTATCCCTCCAGGTCAAATCGCAGCCGTGGTTATTAAAGGTTATCTGAAAGGGCGGACGTTTGCATACCCGCCGTGCGACGGACATTGTATTGCGGTAGAGCTCTCGGACAGGCCGCGTGGCTTCGCTGTCACTCGTATCCGGGAGGCTCTGCGCTCTCGTTCCAGTAGTGATAGGGATGGGCGAACTTCTGGGACTCCGTCATGTCCGACGAGACGCCCTCTCCAAGGGACCCGTATCGTTCCCTGATCTGCGCTTCAGCGGGAAGGCTGACCTTCAATGCCTCGATGACGTGCTCCCGGGAGATCAGGTCGGCGCCCTCGTTCACCGCTATGTCCCCGGACGCCCTTATGAGCCCCCCGAGGTCCCTGAGCCTCAGGGTGAGGGAGGCCGAGCGGCCGTCGATGGCAAGGGCGCGCTTCCTCGCCTCCGAGATCATCTCCTCCACGGCGCCAGCATCCGCATGGGGGATCCTGCCGTCCTGCTGTATCTCTTGAGCGATGAACTGCAGGACCTTGAACCGGTTGCCGTCGCTGTCGGGCATGGCGATGTCGAGCACGACCTCGTAGCCGGAGCCAAGTATGCGCGATCTCAACGGCGCGAGTATCGCGGGGAGGTCCTGGACGTTGCAGGCCGCGACGAGTATGAAGTCGCAGGGCACGGCATCAACCCTCACCGACGCGCCCGCGCTCTGCGGGTTCCTTCCGGATATGGGGAACGCCTTCTCCTGCATTGCCGTCAGGATCGAACGCTGGAGGTGGCCCAGGTGTGGGACCTCGTCGATGAACAGGACGCCCTCGTGCGCATCGTGGACCGTACCCGTGACGACTCTCTCGTAAGGTGGGGTCCCTATTCCCGGGTGACCCCCGTACGGGTCGTGCCTCACGTCGCCGAGGAGCTCGGTCTCGCTCGAGCCGGTCGCCATCACGAAGGTGCGCCGGTCGAGGGGCACGAGCACCTTCCGGGGTTTGGCCCCCTGTATCTCCCGCCTTCGCCCGAGGGCCTCCTCGTCCAGCATCCTCACCATGTCACCGGCCCGCTCGTACACGACGACCTCCTCGGTACCGTCAGGAAGGGTCCTTGTCGTCCTCACCTCGCTCTGCCTGCCAGATATCTGGCCGATCGTGAGCTCGACGAAGCCCATGAGGTCCTGGAAGGGGTTCTCGGCGGTGGCGGTCCGACCGCCCTTCGGCGCCCCGCAACCGGGGCAGATGAGCTCCGTGGGCGCGGAGTACGTCTCGCACCTCCGGCAGAAGTAACCAAGTTTCTCCACGACCTGCAGGGGCACCTCGCGGGGCTCGAGGACGACGCCCTCCACCGCCTCGAGCCGGGACCTGCGCGCATGGACATCGGCGACCGAAAGGACCTCGATGAAAGGCCTCTCAGGATTTTCGGGGTTATGGACGACATGGACTTCGCTCTGGGGTTGCGGGAGGTCGAAGGAAAGTGCCATCGCTATCATCGATTTTCCGATGCCTGGTGGACCTATCAGGAGGAGATGTCGGCGCTGTCGTGCCGCTGTCCTCGCCAGCCCGACCGCATGGTCCTGGCCGATGACGCGGGAGAGGGGATCGACCGGTATTGAGACCTCCGATGTGTCCCCGATCGCGATGCCGGGCACCATTACGCGAAATCCTCCTTGACAATGACGTTGACGGTGGATGGTACCTTGATCACATTGCCGACCTTGATGCCTATGAGCTGGCCCACCTGCTTCTCGGCCGCGATGTCGAGCAGCCGTTGCGAGATGATCCCGTCGAACACCACGG
>JAKEGO010000175.1 GCA_022615805.1 Thermoplasmata archaeon | reverse complement strand
GGCGCGAAGGAGGAGCCAGTCGAGTTATCGTGGAAGGACGACAGCCAGGCTACACCAGAGGGCATCCAGGCACTCGTGGACGCCAACAACAGATTCGCCTTCGATCT
This sequence comes from Thermoplasmata archaeon, assembly GCA_022615805.1. Taxonomy (GTDB): domain Archaea; phylum Thermoplasmatota; class JAKEGO01; order JAKEGO01; family JAKEGO01; genus JAKEGO01. The sequence goes on along the minus strand of JAKEGO010000175.1, from coordinate 2,508 downwards.
CCTGAATAACCTCACGTCGAAGGACGGGAACCTCTTCTTCTCGCCGTACAGCATCTCGGTCCTGATGGCCATGATCCACGAGGGCGCACGCGGGCAGACGTCCGAGGAGATGCTCGACGTGTTCCACTGGCCGGAGGACAACCTCACCCGATTGTCGTCGTTCGCCCGCCTCCACAACGGCATCAACGAGGCCCACGAGGACTACCAGCTCTCGACGGCCAACGCCCTGTGGGCCCAGGAGACCTATCCCTTCCTGCCGGAATATCTCAACAGGACCGAGAGGTACTTCGATGGCAGGGCGACCAACGTCGACTTCGTGGACCCAGAACTCAGGGAAGAGACCCGCAAGATGATCAACGAGTGGGTCGAGGAGAGGACGAACGAGAAGATCGTCGAGTTGATCCAACCTGGTGTTCTAAATGAAATGACGCGCCTCGTCCTGACCAACGCCATCTACTTCAAGGGAGACTGGCTCAACCAGTTCGACCCGGAGGACACCGAGGAGGCCGACTTCAAAGTCGATGCCGACACGAACGTCAAGGTCCAGATGATGAGCATAACCGAAAGCGAATTCAATTATGCGGAAACCGACGACCTTCAGATGGTGGAGCTCCCCTACAAGGGCGAGGATCTCTCGATGCTGCTGCTCCTGCCCAGGGACGAGTTCACAGACCCGCTCGACCTCCTCATCGACGACATCGATCTCCAGGAGTTGGTCGACAATCTGTCGGTAACGGACGTTGACATCTTCGTCCCCAAGTTCGAGTTCAGGACGGGATACGATCTAAGATCCACACTGATGTCGATGGGAATGCCGACGGCGTTCGGCGGAGCCGATTTCTCGGGGATGGACGGGTCCCGGTATCTTTCCATCGCGTTCGTCGTCCACCAGGCGTACGTCAAGGTCAACGAGGAGGGGACGGAGGCGGCAGCCGCGACTGCAGGGGGAATGGAGATTCTTTCGGAACCCCCACCACCTCCGGAATTCCGCGCCGACCACCCATTCCTCTTCGTCATCCGGCAGAGGGACACCGGAAACATCCTCTTCATGGGGAAGGTCGGGGATCCGAGCGTGAAGCCGGCCGCCTGACCTTTCTCATCCTATCATCAGGGCACCATGCATCGCTCATCGTCGACTTCCCGCGCCAGGATTTCGTTAGATTTATAATCCAGGCGGTCAACTACCCCGGGAAGGGGGCGATCGGCCCTGGACACGAGGTGATAGCGACATGCATCTGACCAAGGAAGAGGAGGCCATCCTGGACGGGGACAAGGGCCCTGTGCAGGAGCGGATGTTCCGGCTGCTCGTGCGGCTCGGCGAGATCTACGGGGCGGAGCGGATGATCCCCGTCGGCTCGGTTCAGGTGGCCGGTGTCTCGTTCAAGTCCATCGGCATCCCGGGGACCGAGTTCCTCGAGGACATCGCGTCGAAGCGGGAGCGGGTGAAGGTCCTGACCTTCCTGAACCCCGCGGGTATGGACATGGAGGACTGGCGGTCCCTCGGCTTCCCGGCCGAGTTCGCAAGGAACCAGATCCGCATCATGGATGCCTTCCGGGAGATGGGAATCGTCATCACGTCGACGTGCACCCCCTACCTTGCAGGCAACCTGCCGCGGTTCCGCGAGCACATCGCATGGTCGGAGTCGTCGGCGGTCTCGTTCTCCAACTCGGTCATCGGCGCGCGGACCAACCGCGAGGGGGGCCCGTCAGCCCTGGCCGCGGCGCTCTGCGGGGTGACGCCCGACTACGGGTTCCACCGCGACGAGGGGCGCGTGCCGCAGGTGGTCGTGGACGTGGAGGCGGACCTCCGGTCGAACAGCGACTTCGGCGCCGCTGGCTACCACATCGGGAAGGCGGTCAAGGACAGGGTCATCTACTTCAGGGGCATCAGGGACGCCAACACGGACCAGCTCAAGGCCCTGGGGGCCGCCATGGCCGCTTCGGGGGCCGTCGCGCTCTACCACGTCGAGGGGCTCACGCCCGAGGCGGACGCGTTCTCCGATGTCAGGGGCCTCGAGGCCATCACGGTCGAGGACTCGGACGTGAAGGCGACCTACGAGAAGCTCAACACCGGAAAGGAGCCCGACATCATCTTCCTCGGCTGCCCGCATGCCTCCCTGAGGGAGATCGCCGACCTGGCGGCTGAGGTCGATGGGAAGACCCTGCGGAAACCCGTCTGGATCGCCACGTCGAGGGTCATGAAGGAGGCCGCGGAGCGGATGGGGTACGTGAAGGTCATCGAGGCCGCTGGCGGCAGGGTCGTCGCCGACACGTGCATGGTCGTCTCTCCCCTGGAGGAGATGGGGTTCAAGACGACCGGCGTCAACTCGGGGAAGGCGGCCAATTACCTGCCCGGCTTCTGCAAGCAGAACGTCGTGTTCGCGAACATCCCGGACCTCATCAGGGAGGTGGTGCGATGACGGGAACCAAGAAGAAGGGAAGCGGCACCGCGAAGGGAGGAAAGACGGGAGGCGCGATGAAGGGCCGCAGCATCAGCCCAGGGAAGGT
>JAKEGO010000174.1 GCA_022615805.1 Thermoplasmata archaeon | reverse complement strand
GAGGTGACCGAGAGGCTGAGGGTCATCGTGATAGTCGGCCACAGGGAGGACTCGCCATGGCACGTCTCTGTCGTTCCTGAGCCGGACAGGGCCGAAGCGCCGGCCGGGAGCGGGATGAGGATCGCGGTCCGGGTGGTCAACACGGGGACTGAACCGGACACCTACCGGGTCCGCCTCGAAGGGCTCCCGCGAGGGTGGAAGGGGACGTTCGAGGGGCTTTCCGGCGACCCGAGAGCGCCTCGGGTCGGGCTCGCGCCGGGCGAGACCGCCTGGTTCGATCTCACCTTCGAGCTCCCGGGATACCCGCTGGAACACAACCTCATAGCGGTCGTGGCGGCATCGGAGAACGAGACTTCGATGGCGGGGAGCGGGCTCGTCTACGTCAGGGCGACGGACATACCCGACAAGGACATGACGGGCTCGGTGATGGCCGGTCCGGGAGGGGTCATGGGAGCGCTGTACATCCTGTTCGCGATATTCACCGCCGCCGTTGTCGGCTCGAAGGCCATCTCCACCGACATCCGCGACAGGTCGACGACGATCTACCTGTCCCGGCCCATCACGAAGGTCGATTACGCGTCACTCAAGTTCCTGACCGTACTTATCGTCCTCTCGATGGTCACGATCGTCCCCGCGCTGACGACCTACGCCGGGATGATCCTGCTGTCCGACGTCGGCGCCGCATACGTCTGGGACCACCTGTGGGTCTGGGGCGCCGTGCTCGCCTACGGGCTCCTCGTCACCGTCGTCCTGGCATCCCTCTCGCTCGGATTCTCCGCGATAACATCGAGGCGGTTCTACGCCGCCTTCGGGTTCGTCGTGACGGCCCTCGTGACCCCGATCATCGCGCAGATCATAACGGGGGCGTTCGGTGACGTGAGGGGTACGGTCATCTCGGTCCCGCAGTCGCTGATGCTGGTCGGGATGAGGCTCCTCGACGTGCCCGAGGCGAGCTTCGACTACGACCCGCTCTGGAACCTGGCCTCCGCCATCGCCTTCGCTGGCGCGGGACTGGCCATGGTCGCGGTCAGGATATCGAGGACGGAGTTGAGCGAATGACGGGCGCCGGAGCAAGAGAACGCGGGCGACCGGCGAGACCATCGACGGGGCCAGGGGTTTCGCACCGGAGCGCGTTGGCTCCTCCCGTCGACACGAGGGGCCTGACCAAATGGTACGGCCTCGTTCTCGGCGTCAACGACGTGGACCTCATCGTGAGCCCCGGGCTGACGGCGATCATCGGTCCCAACGGCGCAGGCAAGAGCACGTTCCTCAAACTTGCGACGGGCCAGCTCAGGCCCTCGGGCGGCGGAATCTGGCTCTACGGCGAGCCGGTTTGGAACAACCCCGGGCTGATGGCCCGCATCGGCTACTGTCCCGAGCAGGACGCGTTCTACAGGAGGATGACCGGGTACGAGTTCGTGACGACGCTCCTCGGCCTCTCGGGATATACGCGCGCCGACTCGGAGGCGATGGCCGACGACGCCCTCAGGGAGATGGGGATGGCGGGCGCGATGGACAGACGGATTTCCGGGTACAGCAAGGGGATGCGCCAGAGGGTGAAGGTCGCCCAGGCCATCGCCCACGACCCCGACCTCCTGATCCTCGACGAGCCGCTCTCCGGGACCGACCCCGTCGGCCGCGTCAGGGTCCTCGATGCCATCCGGCGGAGGGAGAGGGATGGGAAGGACGTGCTCCTCAGCAGCCACATCCTCCACGACATCGAGAGGGTCACGCGCAATATCGTGCTCATCGACCGCGGGAGGGTCATAGCCCAGGGCGACGTCCATGAGATCCGGGACCTCATCGACAGGCACCCTCACGTCGTGAGGATCAGGACCCGCGAGGCGCGCAGGCTGGCCATGCTCCTCGCCGGGGACCCGAACGTCGCGTCGCTGGACGTTGAGGACGGCACGGTCGTCGTGCGGACGCCCAGGCCCGACGAGTTCTACGCGTCCCTTCCGGCGGTCCTGTCCGAGAACCGCGTGCCCTGCACCGAGGTCCAGAGCCCGGACGACAACCTCGATGCCGTGTTCAAGTATCTGGTGGAGAGAGATGGGACGTGACGAAGGGGAGAGGAGGGCTGACGGCCCGATGACTAGCGGCCCGCGCGCCGTGAATGGGTCCCCGGGGGCCCCGGCCATTGATAAAGGCGGCTCCCGACGGGAGAGAGAGGGGATCCGGGAACCGCAGCGCCATGGCCCCATCCCCCGGCCGACGGGAGCCGGCGCCAGCATGGCCAGGGGGCTCGCCCTCTTCCGCCTCACGGTCAGGGACATCCTCCTCGACCGGAAGACCCTGGTCGTCGTCGGTCTCCTCGTCCTGATGCTTGCCCTGCCAGGCTTCTGGCTCCGGGACCCGCCGTCGAGCGAGGACCATGCCGCGATGATGTTCTACCTGATGATCGAGGTCATCCTCTACCTCCAGTTCATAGTCCTCTACACGTGCCTCCTCTTCTCGTCATCCCTCGTAACGTCCGAGGTCGAGGACCGCACCATGGTGTACCTCATTTCGAGGCCGATATCGCGCCTCGAGGTTCTCGTGTACAAGTACGCGGGCTACGTCGTCGCCGTCTGGTCGATCTTCGCCCTCGCCGCGTTCGTGAATTACGCCCTGCTCTCCCCGGCCGACGCGGACGGCTTCGGCGGGAACCTCGACATCCTGGCGGCGGTGATGATCGCCATCCTGATCGGCGTGATGGCGTGGGGGGCCGTCTTCCTCCTCCTCGCATCGGTCTTCCGCAACCCCCTGGCCCCGGGGTTCCTGTACTGCATCTTCTGGGAGTCCCTGTTCCCCAACATGGGAGGCAACATATCGATGGCGACGATAACGTACCAGCTGAGGACCTACGTCATCCGGGGCATCTCGCGCATCGACGAGATATCGGGCGGCGACCTCCCCGTCCACGGCACGTACTCCGCGGCATGGGCCTTCGCCGGATCGGCGATCGCCTCCGCCGTCGCCCTGTTCCTGGCCGGGCTGGCGCTCAGGCGGCGCGATTTCCCGTGAACGGGCGGATCGGCGGCGGGAGATCGGGCGGACGGGCCCGCTCCTCGAGGGGATCGCAGTGGATGGCCGTCACGTCGAGCTCGACGACCCTGACCTCGGACCCGAGGAGGCCGGCGAGGCTCGGGTCGGTCCGACCGCCGTCGCCGTGCATCAGTTCCTTGATGTACGTGCCGGCCTCGGCGCGCACGCTCACCCGGGCCCTCCCCGCGCCGTCATGGGACATGAGCCTGACCTCCCTCACGGTCCGTTCGCGCACCAGGTCGGCCCTCCTCCTCTCCACGCGCTGCGGCGTGCGCTGCCCGATGCGGGCGCCGCGCAGGCCGTCGAGCGCGGCCTCGATCTCGGCCGCCGGGGCCGACGTCAGGATGGTGCACTCGTAGGTCTTCTCGCACCGCATGTCCTTCACGACCTGGACCATCTCCCGGCCTGTGGGGCGCAGGTCCGCGAGCTCGACGAGGCCCGTGGCGTTCACGGCGCCCAGCGCCGCCGCGAGGTCCACGGACCGGCGCCTGGGCGAGAGGACCTCGGCGACGAAGGGGCGCCCGTTCCCGAGGCACCGGACGTCGATGTCCTCCCTTCCGAGGCCGTGGAACCGGTGGTCCGCGCCGGCGGCCGCGGCCATGAGGGGGCCGCACACCACCTCCTCGACGCTGGTCGCGTACATCTTGCCCGTCCCGCCGCATCTGTCGCAGCCTCGCCCCCGGCACCTCCTGCAGGGCCACCTCGTCTGCGGGATGTCGCGGACGAGCTTCCGGTAACGCCCGTAGAAGAAGATCGCCCTGACGTCCAGCTCGACCGAATCGTAGCGGACGTCGATTATCGCCGTCACGTCGGGCGCCCTCAGGTCGGCCTCCCTGCCGGTGAGCGCCTCGACCCTCTTCCCCACCTCCCGGTTCATCTCCGTCCGGATCTCCTCGCCGAACGCGCTGCCGACCTCCTCCCACAGCGCGCGCTCGGCGGCGAGCACGTCGGCGTCCCACCTCGACCCAACGAGGAACGTGGAGAGCTCGATGTCGCCAAGGGCGTCCGCCACCATGGCGGCAAGGCGGTCCAGGTCGGCGAAGGCGCCCCCGCAGACCGGACAGGAGGACGGCGCATGGGAGGGCGACGACGCGCCATCGGTCCCGGCGAGCCAGGAAAGCAGCGCCCTGCCGCGCTCGTCGTTGGTCATGCCATGCCCGGCCTTGCCGAAGGCGCGGCCGAGGCAGCGGTCGCACAAGCCCTTTGCCGCGGCCTTCCGGACTGCGTCCTCCATGCGCCCGCAGGAGCCCTGCCGACTATATGCTTT
>JAKEGO010000173.1 GCA_022615805.1 Thermoplasmata archaeon | reverse complement strand
GGCAGGGCTGGCGCATCATCTCGACCTCTCCGGCCGGAATGGCAGGTGGCCGCAGGACCGCCCGGACCTACCTCGGGCGCGCTTTCCGGACGAATGTACCGGGGGCACGGCGGGGGCACCCGGTTTGCGCGGGCCTTTCCTCCGAATGCTCTGCGATCCTCGGATCGATGGCGAGCGTGTGGCATGGTGATCTGCTCGGTACCTCTCCGCCGACCGGCGGCCGGGGCCTGGCGGCGGTACTCGCATGGACGAATCCGCGTATGGGCGGTCCCTACCGCTTCCATGGAGGGACGATGCCGCCGATCGGGTCCTCTCCGTCGAGTCCCCCGTCGGGCACAACTCGGGAATGCTTTGCATCGATGACCGAGCGGCCATGGGCCATTCGACACGGAGGAGATGACCGGATCCGGGGGCCCCCGAATCAGGTCACATCAGCAAAGTTTAATAGGACCACGGGGCTGGTATGCGCATGGCGCGGTTGCTGTTCGTCTACCAGAGGATGGTGACATTCGTCGAGCATGACCGCGGGATCCTCTCCTCCGAGCACGAGCTCGAGGACCTCATGTTCCCCCTCCATTCGCCGGCGGGCGGGAACACCGTCGGTTGGCTGCTGGGCAGGCACAGGGCTATGAAGGCGGCGATGCGGGACGTGGACGGCGTCTTCGTCTGGTTCGGCGACCTCCCCGGCGCCTCCGCTGTCCGCTGGGCCCGGAAGTACGGGAAGCGGAGCATCGTCGTCGCGGGAGGTTACGATGGAGCCTATCTTCCGGGGACGGGATATGGCCTCCAGCATCGGTTCGGGCGGAGACATGTGACGAGGTACGCCTTCAACAATGCCGACCTCGTGCTGACCGTGTCGAAGGCCCTGAGGAAGGACCTCTACCGCTTCTGCAGGCCCAGGCGGGAGGTGATGATATACAATGGCCTCCCGACCGGACTCTATTCGCCCAAGGGCACACAGGAGAGGAAGGCCCTGACGGTCTCCGAGCTGACGCCCCAGACCATATGGAGAAAGGGGGTCCGCGACTTCGTCCGCGCGGCCGAGAGCCTCGCCGACGTCGGCTTCACGGTCGTGGGCAGGTCGGAGGGAGACACCGTGGAGGGGTTGAAGGCCGTCGCCCCCGACAATGTCACCTTCACCGGCTTCATACCTTTCGAGGAACTGCTCGCCCGGTTCCAGTCCCACAAGGTCTACGTCCAGGCATCGGCCTACGAGAGCTTCGGGTACGCCCCCGCGGAGGCGATGCTCTGCGGTGCGGTCCCCGTCGTCACCCGCCGCGGCGCCCTCCCCGAGGTCGTCGGCGACACGGGATTCTACGCCCCCTACGGGGACCCGGAGGGCCTGGCCGACGCGATAGGCAGGGCACTGGCCTCCGACAAGGGGCCGAGCGCCCGCCGGCGGGTGGTGGAGAGGTTCCCGCTCGAGAAGCGCCGCGACGCATTGCTGGGCGCTGTCGCCGGGGTGCTTGACCGAGAGGCTCTCCCCTCCGCGCCGTCTTCGACGTGAGGCCGTTGCCTCGGTGGGCGGTATGATCGTGCGCTTCCCCGGGAGAGCCATGATCGGCCCGTCCTCCTGCCGGCGCTATGGATAAGGGATATATGCAAGGTCCGCCATCCATCCGGCGTGGTCAGGTCCAGCATCGGGCGCGGCGTCATCATCCTCGGGGTCGTCTCCCTCCTCACGGACGTCAGCAGCGAGATGATCATCCCGTTGATACCGTTCTTCCTCGCGTCGGAGATGGGCGCGAGCGGGCTTGCTATAGGCCTCATCACGAGCGCGATGGAGGGGGTGGGAAGCCTCGTCCGGATCGTCTCCGGCGCGCTCTCCGACCGTTTCAGGAGGAGGAAGGCGTTCATGGTGTCCGGTTACGGCCTGTCGACGACGGCGAAGGCGTTCCTGCCGTTCACGACGCACTGGGGACAGGTCCTCGGGATCCAGGCGGTCGAGCGCACGGGCAAGGGGATCAGGAGCGCCCCGCGGGATGCGCTGATCGCGGACCTCGGCGGGAAGAGGGGGGCATCGTACGGGCTACACAAGGCCATGGACACCACCGGCGCGGTCATCGGCGTGGTCCTCGCCCTGGTCCTCTTCCCGGTCCTGGGCTTCCGGACGACCTTCATGCTGGCAGTGGTGCCGGCGGCGGCGGCGGTCCTCGTTCTCATGCTCGTGCGCGAGAGGAGGGGTCCCGTGAGGCGCGCGGCCTTCGCGATCCCGAGGGGCCTTCGCCCGTTCCTTCTCGTGACGGCCCTCTTCACGATCGGGAGCGTCCCCATCGCGTTCATGCTCCTGATGGCGGGCAAGAGCGTGGTCGATGCCGTCGCGCTCTACCTCCTCTTCAACATCGTCTTCGCGGCATCATCCTTCCCCATGGGATCGCTCGCCGACCGCCGGGACCCGGGGCGCCTGCTCGTCGCCGGTTACCTGATCATGGGCGCGGTTCTCGCCGCCTTCGCACTGTCGGCGTCGATGTACGTCCATGCCATGCTCTTCGCCGTCCTCGGCGTCCAGTATGCCATAGTCGAGCCCGTGGAGAAGGTGTTCGTGGCTTCGGTCGCCGGCGAGTCGAACCGTGGGACGGCGTTCGGGGCATACCACATGACGAAAGGGCTCGCCCTCCTTCCCGCGGGCATCCTGGCCGGCCTGCTCTGGGACGTCGATCCCACGCTGACCTTCCTCGTCGGCGCGGCGATCGCGGCCACCGCGGCGGTCGCGATGGCGCTGGTCCTCGGGACGCACGGACGGCGCGAGCGCCCGAACGATGGAGCCTCCACCGTCGGATGACCGGGAGCGAGGGCAAAGGGCACGAATGGAACATGTTCTCAGAAAAGTTTATCACCACATGCTGAATAGGGACGGCGATGACCCGACTGCTGCTGTTTATGCTCATCGCCGGCATGCTGGCCGCCTCGACCAATGGCTCCAACGAAGGCGTGGACGTCCCGGAGAGGGAGCTTCCGTGGTGGGAGACGACGGGCATGGACATGGACAGGAACGGGGTCCATGACGCCATCGACATGAGCGACGGGCAGGACTTC
>JAKEGO010000172.1 GCA_022615805.1 Thermoplasmata archaeon | reverse complement strand
GGATCATCCGGATCGACGAACGCGTTGACGGGGTGCAGCTCGGCGACGTCCTGCACCAGCACCAGGCTGCCGATCAGCGCTTCCGAGTATAGGTCGTCGTCGAGGTTGAAAAGCGCAGGCTGTGCCCACACCCGGAACGGGCAATCGTGGCTCCAGAGGGTGGCCAGGTCATCGGAGGGATCGCCGCTCAGGGCGAAGGCCGTGCGGTAGAGCGCCCCGACCACGTCGAGGGTCCCGTCCCCGTCGATGTCGTGGAGCGCCGGCGAACAGACGGCGCGGGCGTCGTCGCCAGTGTTCCCCCCGTCGAGGTCCATCTCCCGTTCTACGATCACCTCTCCGTTCGAACCGTCGAGGATGTAGACGTGCATGACATAGTCGCCGGCCTCGATGTCCCAAGAGACGACAACGACCTCCATTGTGCCGTCACCGTCCAGGTCAGCGATGGCCGGGGAAGCCTCGATCTGCCCGCTTATGTCCGAGACGGAGGTCGCCCAGTACAGGTCGCCGCCCCAGTTGTAGGCATGGACGATGCCGTTGTGGTCGTTCCCCTCGTACGGCTTCACGTAGACGACCTCTCGCCCGTTGGTCGCGTTGCCGTCGAGCTCGGCCACCGCGGCGCTCGGGAGGACGTCCCCCGGGAATGGATGCGGGACGGTGGACGAGAAGGGCAGTTCCTCCTTCATCCTCTCGGAACCGTCGGTGTCGTCGAGGACGTAGAAGTACACAATGCCGTCGTCCCAGTCGACCGTCGACACGGCGATGTTATTCGTCTCGCTGACCGGCACGGCCGCGGGCGTGGAGATGTCGGTGCCTTCGAGCTCCACCTCCCAGACCGTCGCCCTGTCGTTCGCCTTGACGACGTGGAGGGTGTTCGCGGCGCCAATGGCGACGACCTTCCCGATGTCCTTGATCGTGGTGAGGAGCGGCTGGGAGATGTTGACGGGCCCCGCCAGGGGCTTCCTCCAAACGCGTTCGGGCATGTCGTGGTTGTTCGCCGAGAAATCGTAGTCCTCCCCATCGTACTCGATCGCGGGGCTGAAGCAGTACAGCATCCCCTGCCCGGAGCCATCCGTCGTGGCGAAGATGATCTCGACGTCTCCGTCTGAGTCGACGTCGTCGACCACGGGAGCGGTGGCGACCGCGTCATCGTCGGTGGAGTTGCCGTCGGCTTCGGCAACGTCGAGGAGCCATACCGTCCTCCCGGTCGTCGCCTCCACGACGTAGAGGTATCTTCCCACTGCGTATATCAGGTGGTCATCGGTCACATCGCTGGCCGAGGAACCATTGATGAAGTCGATGTTCTCGGTGAGGTCGCCGTGCGCCACGCCCAGGCCGGCGACCGCATTGTCGTTGTCCCACAGCTCCACCGGGTCGTCCAGCGGCTCCGCCACCGAGGACATCGAGGTGTGCCGCTGGTCATGGCCGAACATCGGCCAGTCGGACCCATCCGCCAGGCCATGGCCTGCGATGGCCAGAAGCGGGAGGATTGCCATGAACGTCAGCCAGGGAGCGAGCCTCATCCAATGGGTATGATGGCGGTTGACTATTTTTATCTTATGGAAATCATCGTTCCCCGCCGTTCCCGCCCGGGAACGGCCAATCGCGGCCCTGACGGGACCGGCATTCAGGCCTCGGGGTAAAGGAGCATCGCGTCGCCGAAGCTGTAGAACCGGTATCCGGCGGAGATGGCCTCCGCATACGCCGACCGCACCCTGTCCCACCCGGCGAACGCTGCCACCATCAGCAAGGGAGGCGACCTCGGAAGGTGGAGGTTCGTAAGGAACATGTCCATCCGGGTCCTTAGCCGCATTCCCGGGAAGATGAAGACATCGGCCCACCCCGACGTCCTTCCGGTCCGGAGGGCCGCTTCCAGGGTCCTGACTGTGGAGGTCCCCACGCATACGAGCCGGTCGGCGCCCTCGATGGCGTCCATCACGCCCGGGTCGATGGTGTAGCGTTCGGCCTCCATCACGTGGTCCTCGACCCTCTCTGAGCGGACCGGAGTGAACGTTCCCGGGCCGATGTGCAACGTGATCCTGACGAAGCGGACGCCATTTCCCTCGAGGTCGCGCATGAGCGTCTCGGTGAAGTGCAGACCAGCGGTTGGCGCCGCGATGCTGCCGGGAACGCGGGCGTAGACCGTCTGGTAATCGTCCCCGCTCGCGCGTCCCCTGATGTACGGCGGCGTGGGAGGCTCTCCGAACGACTCGAGGGCGCGTTCGTCCAGTACGGGGTCGGTGTGTACAAACCATCGACCGCCGCCTGCGGCCTCGAGCCTGAACCTCATGTCTGCGATGCGACCAGTCGCCCCGTCTCTGGGCCGTCCCCTGACCATCGCCTCCCATACATCGCCATCCCTCCGGACGAGCAGGAACTCGAGTCGTCCTCCGGTGTCCTTCTCCCCCCGCAGCCTGGCCGGGATGACCCGAGTGTCGTTCAACACGACGACGTCGCCCTCGCGGAGGATGCCCGCGATGTCCCGGAATAAGAGGTGCTGGACCGGATCGCCGACGACCATCAGTCTGGAGGCATCCCTGGGTCTCGCCGGAGCCTGTGCTATGAGTTCCTCCGGAAGTTCGAAATCGAATTGGTTGGCGTCCATGCGCGGCGGGTCGCCTGACCTGAAGGGGATGAGGCCGGGGCCTCACTTCTTCATTATCTTCATCCAGCCGTTGCTCTCGTAGATCGCGAGGCTGCGCTGCTTGAGATACATCTCGAAATCAGCCCACGAGATCTCCTGAAGCCTGGCGTTCTTTCCACGCGTGAACTGGATTCCGTCGGTCCCCTTGACCCTTCCAGGGCGCAGACCCTTCTTGGTGCAGATCTTCTTCGCTTCCTCGAGCGGGATTATCTCCATTGCCATCTGCTTTCCTCCTTTGGGCTGGACCAGTATCTGGATCGATGGATTTAAATCTTTTGATGTCTGGCTGTGGCGGATGTCGTCGGTCGACGACCTGATTCCCATGGTCCGAACCGACGGGACAACCTTCCGGGCCATTTCCAATATAAGGTGAAAATCCCGAGATCCCGCCCGTAATCCGGGCTTCCGGCGACGTTGTCGATCATTCTCATCGATCGGAACGCCCCCTCGCTCGGTGCCGTGGAGACCCGTCATGAACGACGTGAAATCCCTTCGGAACGACCTGCCGCACGATCTGGCCTGGCTTCATGCCAACGCCAGAGCACCGGCGGGTAGCCCTCTCATCCGCGCTCTTCCGTGGAAAGGTATTTAAAAAGGAACGCTTCTGTCCGCCCGAAAGGAGAGATATGACATGATGCAAGGCGGACAGATGGCATATGACCGGGCGATCACGGTATTCTCGCCCGACGGCCGCCTGTTCCAGGTTGAATACGCGAGAGAGGCCGTAAAGAGGGGAACGACCACGGTCGGTCTCAAGTACGGTGAAGGGATAGTCCTCATCATCGACAAGAGGATCACGAGCAAGCTCATCGAGCCCCGCTCCATCGAGAAGATGTTCCAGATCGACGATGGCATCGCATGCGCCACGTCCGGTCTCGTGGCGGACGCCAGGGTCCTCGTCGAGAGGGCGCGTCTCATCTGCCAGATCAACAGGATCCGGTACGACGAGAGCCTCCCTGTCGAGATGCTGGTAAAAGAGATCTGCGACTTCAAGCAGACCTACACCCAGTATGGCGGCGTGAGGCCGTTCGGCATCGCGCTCCTGATAGGGGGAGTCGACGAGGACGGTTCCATTCACCTGTACGAGACTGACCCCAGCGGGGCCATGATGGCGTACACCGCTGGCAGCATAGGCGCGGGCCGCAACAACGTGCTCGCGATATTCGAGGAGCGGTACAAGGAGGGCATGAACAGGGACGAGGCGGTGCTCCTGGGGCTCGGAGCCCTGAAGGAGTCCACCGAGGGCGAGATGAAGCCCTACGCCGTCGAGATCGGGCTGATCGAGCGCGGCACCCCGTTCAAGAAGCTCTCCAACGAGGAGGTCCAGGCCTTCCTCGACCGCGTCACCTCCTGATCGCGGGGGCGATCCCACGGTTTCGATCGATAAGGCCGTCGTCGCAAGGTACGAGTCGCACGGGGACCGGTTCGAGGTCCTCGTCGATCCGGACCGCGCGAGGGATTTCATCGAGGACCAGACGATGAACCTGGAGGATGTCCTCGCGGTCGACCAGGTGTTCAAGGATGTCAGGAAGGGCGACAGGTCCCCCGGCGAGGCCTTGAAGAAGGTCTTCGGGACCGACGACTTCCTGGAGGTGAGCCGCAAGATCATCCTCAAGGGTGAGATCCACCTCACGACCGAGCAGAGGCGCGTGATGCTCGAGCAGAAGCGGAAGCAACTGGTGGCGTTCATCGCGAGGAACGCCATCAACCCGAGGTCGATGACCCCGCATCCTCCGCAGCGCATCGAGCACGCCATCGACGAGGCGAAGGTGCACATAGATCCCTTCAAGCCGGTAGAAGCGCAGGTACCGGACATCATCACCGCCATATCCCCCCTGCTCCCGATCAAGATCGAGTCCCTCACCGTCGCGGTCAAACTGCGGCCCGAGGATGTCGGGCGGGTGTATGGCGACCTGAAGGAGTTCGGCCAGATCCAGAAGGAGGAATGGCAGAGGGATGGCTCCTGGATCGGCATGGTCCGGATCCCGGCCGGCGTCCAGGACGAGTTCTTCGAGCGCCTGAACTCACGGACGAAGGGGAACGTGCAGACGAGGATAATCCGGTGATCCCGGGTATCATGGTAACGAAGGTGTGATAAGATGGAAGGACAAAGGAGAGATATCATCGTGCCGGGGACGGTTCTCGGCGGCCGGAACGATAGGTTGAAGGCCGGCGACGGGACGTTCAGGCGCGACGGCGAGGTCGTCGCGAACATCGTTGGCCTCGCGAACCCTCGCGGCGAGTTCATGAACCTCATACCGCTCGCGGGACGCTACATCCCGAGGTCCGACAAGAAGGACCTCGTGATTGGAATAGTGGTCGAGACAGCCCAGAGCTACTGGAACGTCGACATCAACGCCCCGACGACAGCGATGCTCCACGTCAACGACACGCCGTGGAAGGTCGACTTCGGCGAAACGGTCAGGTACCTGAACATCGGCGACGCCGTCATCGCCCGCGTGTCGGAGGTCGGACCTCTGAACCGGACGATGATAAGCATCAAGGACAAGGGCTTGCGGAAGATCGAGAACGGGCATATCATCACGATCTTGGCCTCGAAGGTGCCCCGCGTCATCGGGAAGAAGGGCTCGATGCTCAACCTCCTGAAGGCGCGGACCGACTGCCGCATCTTCGTCGGCCAGAACGGACGGGTATGGGTAG
>JAKEGO010000022.1 GCA_022615805.1 Thermoplasmata archaeon | reverse complement strand
GTTACACTTCGACCCATTGATCGCTTGAAACCATTCAAGTCGTCCCATCGAATGCTGGCTCCGTCCGACGGACCTCAAGGGACCAATGTGTCGTGGTATAAAAGGCCCTGGGAAAACGGGACCACCTCTGATGAACATCGCTGGTGGCGGGTCGGCCTGCTCTGCCTGACGGGGCCTTGATCAAAGAGGTATGGCCTTGTTCCCGATGAGAGGGATAGCTTTGTTCCCGATGAGAAGGGTGACCATCGATGCTATTCCAGGCAAATGGTCCCAACGCTTGATGACGACCACCGGGCGTTGAGTGAAAGAGGTCGACATCGTTCCCGGGTGAGAAGGGTGATCCATGCGATTCCCGGGCCGGAGGTGCGATGGCCTTCGGATGGCCAAGGGGGGCTCTCGTCCCAACTCGACCGGATACGTGAGATTTAAGTAACCCGGACGGGATAATCGTGCGGGGGGTCACGCATGAGACCGGAGACATGGGTTCTGCTCTTGACGGGCATCATTTGCCTCGCGTTCGTGGCAGCAAGGGGTGCAGAGGCCTACGAGGCCGAGATCGACATCACCAATGCGGACGCGCCCTCGGTGAACGCCGTGCGGCCTTTAAGCGTGATCGACGTCAGCATATTCCTCCATAGCAATGGCTCCGCCCTCCGGAACATGAGGACGGACCTGTACCTCCTCAGCCCGACACCCGGGGCGGTCCCTGGAGCGATGGAGATAGTCACAGACGACGAAGGATGGAGCAACACGACCCTCAGCGTGGCGCTGCGCGTCGCCGGGGAGATCAGGGTCAGCGTTTGCGACAGGTCGAGGAGCTTCGGCTTGGGTGGCGTCGACGGTTTCTACCTCGCCAGCGATGCGATCCCGGTCGTCGGCATTGCGACCGAGAGGTCGTTCTACCGCCCCGGCGAGGTCGTGGCATTCCACGTGATCAACGACCCGGACCTCACGAACGTCACAGAGCCGGGCGAGGTCCTGCTGGTCCCGGACAACGGCACGTCCTCCACGGTGGTCGGGGACGGTCCGTCCGGCTCCTTCGCGCTCCCCCAGGACACGCCCCCGGGGCTCTACTGGCTCTTATCCGAGGATGGCGGGTTGAGCGGGACCTTCGGGGTCTCGGACGTCGCCCTCCTGCCTGAACTGGAGGTCTACCCCCTCGGAGGGACGGTGATGATCGACACGTCGATGTCCGGCCTCACGGCGACGATCGTCCGTCCCGATGGCGAGTGGCTCACCTACGGCATATCCAAGGCGACGGAGGTCCAGCTGCCGGACGAGGGATCGGGTGACCACCTCGTGATAGTGGACCGGGGCGGCGTCATCCTACTGAAGGAAAGGGTCCACGTCGTCCCCTGCGACCTCTGGGTCGCTCCCGAGCAGGAGGTGTACGCCCCCGGCTCGGAGGTCCGCGTCCACTTCGCCGCCCGGGACATCGGCGTGGGCCTCTCCGGATTCTCGTCCTTCGACTACGACCTCTATTACTACGACGGCGACGGGGAGCACAAGGTATCGGCGACGCTCCAGCAGACCTCCGGCGTCATCGTCCTCGACGCCCCCGAGGCGCCGCTCACCGCCCAGTCGCTCCGGGCCCTCGGCAAATGCCACAGGGTCGAGATGAGGCTCAACATCGGCGGGGAGACCGTCCTCCGTGCAATACCATTGACGTTCGGCACGGGTGAGATCGACCTCGACCCCCCCGTTTCCCACGGTCGGAAGGACATCGTCGTCGACATCGCCACCATCATCGCGGGAGAACGACCGCTATGGACCATCTGGACGGTCGACGGTCCGGTGACGACGGCCGCCCCTCCCGTCGCGCTCGGCGTGGACCCGATGGGCAGGGCGATGGCGCGGTTCGACCGCAATGTCCTCGCGTTCGACCACATCGACGCGGTCGAGGAGACGGTCGAGTCGCCCCTCCCGGGTGTGGAGGTGACCTGCCGCCTTGTATCCGACCAGTCGGTCGCGACCCTCATAACGGACGCGATCGGGAAGGCCACGTACTGGTCAAGGGGCGGCGACCCTGGCACGGACTGGGTGGAGGCCACGGCGACCGTCCCATTCGAGATGTCATCGAGGGTGCCGGTCACCGTCAACGCCCATGAACTGGAGTTCGCGGTCGATGGGCCGGACCTCGTGAAGGCCGGCGAGTCCTTCTCACTCGATGTGGCCGTCCTCGAGGATGGCGTCGAGACATCGGCCTCGGTCCACTTCCTCCTCTCCGTCGAAGGGATGATCCTGCTCTCCGGCAAGACGAACGACGGCTCGATCTCCCTCGTAGCCCCGGACATCGACGGCCTCGCCGTCCTGTCCCTCTCGACGTCCGTTGGGGGTACACCCCTCGCAGGCGAGCACGTCGTCATCGTCGTTTCATCCGGTTTATACGTGGCGCTCGCCGGCGGGACCGTTGCCCCCAGGGAGTACCTGCGCATAACCTACGCCTTCACCGGCGGAGAGCTCGACGAACTGACGTACTCGTCAGCCTTCGGATCGGGGGCCCTCACCGGGACGGCCATCCAGGGGACGAGCGGTTCCATCCTCCTCCGCGTCCCCGGGCCATGGGACGGCACGGAAGAGGTGATCCGTTTCACCGCCCGCGGCGACGGGAGGGTAGCGGAGGCCATGCTGAACGTCCGGCGGGAAGTTGCCGTCGATGTGACGATCACCGAGAGGTCGGGCAACCTGGTGTTCGAGCTGGACCTCGACCTACCGCACGGAGCGGAGTTCACCTCCGCGAACTTCACGGTGCTCGACCCGCAAGGGGACGCGGCCATCCATCTGGTCCTCGATGAGGTGGACAACGGCACGCAGCACTTCCTGCTGTCGCCCACCGCGGGCCTGTACACCATCGAGGTCTCCATCACGTACCTGACGACAGGCGGCCTCGGGACCGTCCTTCACTCGGAGGCATACTCGCACGTCCCGATCGAGGGGGATCGGGACGACGGCCTGTTCGTGGCCGACCTCGCGGGTACCTTCGTCTTGGTCCTGGGCATCGCCATGATCGCGGTCATCATCATCGCCGTCGGCGCCATGCGCAGGTCCAGCGATTACAGGCGCAGGTTCGAGCAGGAGAGCGCCAAGCGTGCGAAGCTTGGGGCCCGCCTGAAGCGTCTCGAGGCCCTGCTCCCTTCAGAGGAGGGCCAGGTCCGCATCGAGCCCGAGCTCAGCGAGATCGACGAGGAGACCGGCCATGACACCCCCGCCCCCCTCGAGAGCAAGCCACAGTCCCCCGTCGCGCGCAAGCCGTCCAGGAGCGCACCCGCAGAATCAGCCGAGGCGCCATGCCCAATGTGCGGCGAGAAGATGTTCATTCCCGGACATAGGCCGGTGACGGTCCGCTGCGCAGGGTGCAGCTTCGAGTTCATAGTCGAGTGAGGCGACGCCCCATGGAAGGCGCTCGAGGTGGAGGGCCGGGGCGGCGCAGGACCATGAAGCGCGGAAGGGACCCATACCTCGAGGACCTCGCTCGCGACCCTAACCTGGCGGGACTGCTCGACCATCAGCTGCTCGTCCGCGTGGTCCGCGCGGCGCTCATCTGGTCGGTCTTCGCGATGACCCTCGCGCTGACCTTCGTCCTCGTCACAAGCATCTGACATCTCGTCCTACTTGGGCCATGCGCCCCTATCCGGCCTGATCCCCGGCACGGTCCGCCTTACAGCGTTGGAATATAGGGCGGGCAGCGCCTCTACGGTGCGGACCTCCCCGTGGGAGAGCCTGGCGAGTCTCCTGCGGATGTCGATGTCGACGCGGACCGAAAGGATCTCGAGGAGCTCCCGCAGCCGCCTGGCAAGGATGCCCCCCTTGCGGTCCCAGTCCGTCAGGAGCACGACGGCTCTGTGATGGCGGGCGACCTCGTCGGCAAGTTGGACAAGGGACACGCCCCGGTTGATCACGAGGACCTCCCCTTCGACCCCGAGGGAGCGGAGGGCGACGACGTCCCTGTCCCCCTCGACGAGCACCGGGGAGGACCGGCTGGCCTCAACGAGGTCGTCGAGAACCCTCAGGAGGGCTTCGAGCCGTTCGTCGTCGCGCATCGCCTTCATATGGAGGCCGGGATATAAAAAGGAACGTCGGAACGAGCCCGTGGCCATACGAGGGGCATCCAGCATGTCAAACCGTCGTACAAAACACTATTTATATATACACCGAGGATGAGGAACACCCAGCGTGGGGAGGGCAAGGCGTTGAAGATGCGGACCGGGAAGGTGGGAGTCCCCTGGGCGGGCGTCCTGTTGATGCTCGCATCGCTCGCTATTCTCCAGGGCGCGACGGGGCTTACCGTCGACCACGAGTCCGACGCGGGTCTCCCCGGTGACGACATAGTTTTCGAGTTCTCGGCAACCAACGAAGGGGCGATCTCCGACGTCCTTGAAATCGCCGTGAACGCAACGGAGGCATGGGCCATCGCCCATCCCGCATCCGTGAACGTCCCCGCGGGTGGCACAAAGAACTTCACCATGACGGTGACGGTCGACGACTTCGCCCTTGTCGGCGAGACCGCCGCCTTCAACGTCCACACCTCCTTCCGCGACTCAGGCGTCAACGCGACGGTCCGGGTCACCGTCGAGGTCCTCCAGGTACACGACGTTGCGGCATCCCTGATGTTCGATACGACGAGCGCGGCGCCCTCCCGGACCGCGAGGCTCTCCGTGTCCCTGACGAACCTCGGGAACGGGCCCGAGATCGTGAACCTGACCGTCATCGGACCGAGGGGCACGTCCGGGGACAACGCCACCGAGTACCTGCTCACTAGGAGGCCCGTCGGGATCGACGCGAACACGACACGCCCGATCATCATCGCGCTGAGCGTCTCGCCGCTCGCGACGCCCAACAGCTCCTTCGAGGTCAAGGTCTACGCGAACTCCTCCGGAGGCCAGAACTACCTGTTGCCCGCGACGGTCCGGGTGGAGGGATACGACGTCTGGGCCAGACGCATCAACGTCACCGGCGAGAGAGGGGGCAAGGTGATAGCGACGGGCATTCAGGCCAGCGTGAAGTTCGAGACGTCCTACTGGGGCGACGCAACCGGAACGCTCGCCGATCTCCGCCTGGTCGTGAACGGGCCCGACTCGACGCCCCTCGGGGAGGTCACGGCGCCTTTGCGCACCGGCGACGGGGGTTCCAGGATGCTCGCGATCGACATCCCCAAGCCGGACAGCGTCCCCTACGGGGACCTTACGGTCTCCGCGGAGGTATGGCACAGCGGGATCATGTGGTCCTCGAAGCGGAGTCTCGTCACCCTGATCGAGCCGGACCACACCTTCGAGGTGAGGTGCGACGCTACGGACAGGCGATTTGGCCCCGGGGCGGCCCCCGTCGGCTACCTGATCGAGATAGACAACCGAGGCAACGTGGGCCAGTCCTTCGACGTGCTCGTGATATCGCAGTGGGACTTCGCGCCGTCCTTTTCCAACATCACCCTCGTGCCGCGCGATGTCGCCCTGCTCAACGTCACGCTCACTCCCCCGGCGGACGCCAACGGAACGATAGTGGCAATCGTCCAGGTCCGGTCAAGGGACACGGACGAGATGCTCCCGGTGACGTTGCGGGCGCGGGTCGAAGTGGGCGGGGCGGTGGACGAGTTCCCGTACGTCCTCGTCGTCATGGCCATCGTCGCCGCCGTCGGCTGCGGGTTCTACTTCACCCGGACGGAGTCTGGATGGCTCTCGCTGCTGTCGCTCCTCCCGCTTTACTACAGGGTCACCGGGCAGGAGGTCCTCGACAACTACATCCGAGGCAAGATACACGGGTACATAATCGCCAACCCCGGGGACCACTACAACGGCATCCGGGAGGCCCTCGGGATCAACAACGGCACGCTCGCCTATCACATCAAGGTCCTCGAGAGGGAGCACCTGATAAAATCGAGGATGGACGGCAAGTTCAAGCGCTTCTACCCATACGAGTCGGCAATCCCGCGGAGGAAGCTGACGCCGATCCAGCGCCTCCTCGTGGAGAGGCTCGCGCAGGACCCGGGCATATCCCAGAGGAAGCTCGCGAGGGCGGTCGGGGAGAGCGTCCAGGTCGTCAATTACCACGTCAGGAACCTCGAGGTGTCGGGGGTGGTGGAGGTGAGGAAGATGGGGAACAGGAGCCAGTGCTACGTCGCGGAGGGATGGAAGTGATGGGGGCGGTCACGCTGCCGACGATGAAGAAGGCGCTCATGAACACCTTCGGGAGCCGCCTGTCCGATGTCGAGGCCTCGAGGATGGCCGAGTTCGTCATGAACTTCTTCGGCTACGGTGACAGGATACTGGACAATTTCCTCGAATCCTCGGACCGCAACATCTTCTACATGCTCGAGGACGAGGGGCTCGTCCACTCGAGCCAGGAGGAGGTCATCGTCAACGTGGGCCAGCGTTGGCGCCTGAACTTCTGGGTCCTGAAGAGGTCGACCGTCATCCGGCGGTCCTCGGACGAGGTCCCCGCGGGCGAAGGTCCCTCGATGCAGAGCTTCTACGAGGCGCTGTGGCGCGACATGGCGGAAGCGGACGAGGCCCAGATGACCCTGCCGCCGTGATGCGTGCGGACAGCAAGCGCTCGTCGCTGCGATCGAGCATCATCGCTCCTCGTCATCGAGCAGAGATCCCGCCAGCGCGAGCGAGGACGCCGAGCGTCCTGCCATCGCCATGAACGCATCGCGGGCCGAACGCGATGCCCGGACCGGCTCGAAGGAGATCCCCGCATCGACCAACATAAGCACGAGGGGCTCCGGCGGCGCCGTCGGGAAGGCGCGCCTCCTCTCATGCCCATCGAGGGCCATCCGCACGTCTTCGAGCCGGGCGCGGCCGGCACCAACGGCCGAGACCGCCCCCGCGATGCGCCTCACCATGGTCCAGAGGAACGAGCGCCCCCTCACGTCGAGGGCGAGGACCCGCACCCCTCCGGCGTCGAACGCGGTGACCCGCGAGTCGAGCAACTCGCGGACGGTGTCCCGCGCGTCGACCCTGGCGAAGCCGCTGAAGTCGTGGACGCCGACGAAGATGCGGGCGCAGCTGTCGCAGAGGCGGGCGTCGAGCATCGGGTCGATGAGGTGGTAACGGTACCACCGCGAGTCCGCGTGCCGGGGCTCGAAGTCGTCGCAGACGGTGGCGATGCCGGTGACCCAGACGTCCTCCATGCGGGCGTTCAACCTCCAGGGGTCCAGATGCATGGTGGAATCGACGGCAACGACGTTGGCGAGGGCGCTCACACCTCGGTCGGTCCGGCTGCCGCTCCTGAGTCGGGCATCGTCCATCTGTTCCGAAAGTGCCTCGAGGAGCGCGCCCTCGACCGTCCGCCTCCCCGGCATCCTGGGATAACCCTCGAACCTGGTGCCGACGTAGGCGATCCTCAGGGCCGTCCTCAAGTCCCCTCACCCGTCGTATCGAGGACCTTCTTCAGAACGTCGGTCGTCTCGCGGGCGACATCGGCCCACGACCGCCCGCCGGCGATCCGCCTCCCGGCCTCGCCGAGCCGGCGGCGCAGCGCCTCGTCCTCGAGGAGCTCGCGCAGCCGCTCGGTCATGTCGACGTCCTTGACGAATGTGCGGCCCGCCTCACGGGGGAGTATCTCCGGTATCCCTCCCGTCCGGCGGGCCACGACCGGCTTCCCGGCCGCCATCCCCTCCAGGACGACGTTGCCCAGCGGCTCGTAGCGCGAGGGATAGGCGACGATGTCGGCGGCGAGGTAGTATCCGGGCACATCGTCGTGCGGCACCACGCCGACGAAACGGGACCTCACACCGAGTCTGTCAGCCTCGGCCCGCATCGCGGCTTCCGACGGCCCGCCCCCGACCACAAGGAGGCTGCCGGCGCCGGCGTCGGCGCACGCCCGAACGAGCGCGTCAACGCCTTTGTGCCGCGCCAGCCTGCCGATGTAGGCGACGATGGGCCTCGGGAGGTCCACATCCGCCGGCTCCGCGTTGGCAAAGCGCTCGACATCGACCCCGTTCCGGATGAGGTCCACCTTCTCGCGGCCGATGCCGTAACCCTCGACCCCGCGGATCAGATACTCGCTGATCGAGATGAGCCGGTCCGCCCTCTCGCACGTCCGCCGGTCCATCGTCACGTACCGGGGCATCGAGACGTTCACGTACAGCCAGGAGGCCGCCCCCTCCAGCCGGCGATAGACATCGAGCTCCTGCGCCCAGACGTTGTGCAGCTTGACGACGGTCGGCGGACGACGACGACGCCGGCCCCTGAGGAGGCCGTAGGCGCAAATCCCGTGGCCGTGAACGATGTCCACCTCGCGCATCAGCGCCCGGGCCTTCCGCGCCGAGAAGAAGGTGTACGGGCGCGGCACCCGATGGACCATCACGCCGCCGTCGTCCTCGACCGCCGG
>JAKEGO010000171.1 GCA_022615805.1 Thermoplasmata archaeon | reverse complement strand
GTCTCGATGGGCCGCCAGGCCGGATCATAAACGCGTGCGCAGGTATCCCGCTGCCATCTAGTTAGATGTATCGCATCGCGGCCGGTAAGTTCGCCGGTACGCCTCCGGTTCAATCCCACGGCATGTACGCGTTCTCTCCGGGCGAGGTCACGTGATACTGGAACGCGGGGTCGCCGTAGAGGCAGTACATCGCAACGGTCTTCCAGTGGGCTCCGTCGTTCGCCGGGTCGGCGGGCTCCTCGAACGGGTTGATGCCGGGATGCTTCGCGAGGTAACGGTTCTCGCTGAGCCGCAAGACCTCGCCGATGTTGTACTCGTCGTCGAGCGTGTACTTGGCCGTGCTGGCGAACCACAGGTTGTTGAGGTCCCAGTTGTGGTCGCCGGTGACCTCGCCGCTCAAGCCGTAGATGTCCTGGCCTATGTTGCTGTACGATACCTCGGTCGCGCCGATGAGGGCGACAGCGCCGGCGTACATCCACGACGTGGCAAAGACGCGGTCCATCTCTATCGGGTCGCCGCCGAAGTTGAGCCCGTGGATCTTCGTGTTCTCGCACGAGAAGAGGAGGGTGACCTGGGGGGGCACGAACAGCTCGCGAGCCCTGTCGCCCTCGATCATCCGCTCGCCGTATCCCATGTCTGGCCCGTAGTAACCCCATGTGTAGAGCGTCCCGTGCCATGAGCCGTGGCCCCTGTACAGGAGGTGGCTAGCGGTCTGGACGTACCCCTCGACGTCGCCCTCGAACGGCATGAACGTCGGCTCGCCGTGGATCCCGACGCCGATCGTCGAGATGTAGTCGAAGGTGTAGGCCTCGTCGTCGTAGTCGCGGGAGGCGAATATGCCGGGGGTGTTCTGCCCGCGCATGTCGGCGACCTCGAAGCCGTTCGCATCGACCCCGTGCCGGCGCCACTCGCGGGTGACGGACTCGCCGTTCTCGAACTGGACGGTCACCGTCTCGGCGAGGTCGTCGTACCTGAAGGTGCGGACGAGCTGGTTGGACGCCCCCTGGACGTTGAAGTTCACGATGCGGCCGACTCCCGCGTCCATGTCCTCGTTGTTCTCGTCGAGAAAACCGTACACCGAGTCGCTCGAGGTGTAGTCGGGTTCGCTCGCGGAGTGGTCCGGAAGTTCGAACTGCGGGACCGCCTCGGCGCTCCCGACGAGGGCTATGTTGTCGATCGGCCCGTAGAGGTACGACATGTTCTGCAGGAGGGCCAGGAGGGACATGGACCAGCGGTTGAGGTCCGTGTCGTTCTCGGGGACCATGCCGGACCACTCGGACGGTACCGCCGCGATCATCGGCGGGTCAGTGATGACGTACCCGTTCCTGTACATCGCAAGCGCGGGCGCCACCAGCGCCAGGTCCTTGATGTGGTACGAGCTGTTCTGCCCGTCGAACTCGGTGTAGAGGTCCATCCAGTCGCGCGGATTGGCCACCACGACGTAGCTGGCGGGCAGGCCCCTGTTGAAGAGGGAGTCCCAGACGTCCTGCTGCGCCCTGACGGTCTGCGGTCCTGGGACGACGATGAGGTTGTCGAGCCTTGCCAGGGGGGCGAGCCATAGTGCCTCCTCGTAGGTCAGCGCCGTCACGGGGGCCTCGAATCCCTTGACGTCGAGGAGCACGTCGGTGCTGTAGGGGAACCCGGTCACGCTGGACACGCCGCTTCCCTCGAGCTGTCCCGCGACCGTCGTGTTGAGCGCCTCCGAGTCGCTGAACACATAGGCGGGCACGTCGCTGTATCCGAGCATCTCGATCGTCCACAGCTGGTGGCCGTCGAGGCCGTCGGAATCCACGTAGAAGATAGGATTGTAGTGGGGAGCGTCGAGTTCTCCCCTGACCGCCATTGCAGAAAGGCCGACGGTCATGATGCGCTCCTCCTCGTCCGACGGGATCTCCGCGACGATGATGTACTCGTCGCCGAGCTCCATCGTGGGATTGTACTTGGGACCGTCATCATCGTCCTCGCTCCAGGGGAAAAGAAGGACGCCTGCGGTCAGGAGCATGGCTACGGCTGCGACCGCATATATCTTCACGTTGGTACCTGCCATGGCCGATTCACCTGATGAAATTATGTCCGAACATGCATATAACGGTTGCCTCTTGAACCGCCATCCGTTACTACGGTCGAACGCGGCCTTGACCGGCGAGGGGGACGGTTTTGGCTTGGCGACCCAGTAGCGCGGTTCAATAGGTCCTGGCGAGGAGGACGGCGGACCCGCGCTGCCCGCAGACGGCGCACCTGCGCTCCTCGCGGGGCGTCATGTCGTCGTCCAACCACACGCCCAGCATCGTCATGTCGAGGTGTTCCTCCATGCCGTGGCCGCACTCCTCCCCGCCGCACCAGCCCAGCTTCACGATCCCCTCGGGCGTGGCGTCCCGGAGGTCGTCGAACGCGTGGATCCCCGCCTCCAGCGCCGCTGCGGCACGAGCCATGAGCCGCGAGGCGAACGCATCGAGCTCGTCCCTCAGCGATACCGCGATGCCCTCGAGCCTCACGGTGGCCTTGCCCTCGCCGACGGGCAGGTCCCTCCTCGCGAGGGACGCCTCTCCCGACGCGACCTCCCGGGGCCCGATCTCGAGGCGGAGCGGCACGCCGCGCTTCTCCCAGTGGTAGTACCTGTTCCCCGGGCGCAGGTCGCGGTCGTCGATGTGCGCACGTATCCCCTCAAGGCGGAGGGAATCCTTCAGACCTGCGCAGTAGGCGAGCACGTCCGCGCCCTTCTTGCTGACGATCGGCACGATGACGACCTGGATCGGCGCGACGGCCGGCGGCAGGACTATGCCCCTCTCGTCGCCGTGGACACCCACGAGGGCGCCGAGCACCCGCTCGCTCATCCCGTAGGTCGTCTGGTAGACGTTCCTGTGCTCGCCCCCCTCGGCCTCGTAGGTGATGCCGTACGGTCTGGCGAAGTTGTCGAGGTACTGGTGGAAGGTGCCGACCTGCAGGGTCCTCCCCGACGGCATCAGGGCGTCCGCGCCGAGCGAGTAGTGCGCCCCCGGGAACTTGTCCCAGTCGGGCCTGCGCGTGAGGACGTAGGGCAGCGAGATGGCGCCGAAGTAGTTGCGCGCGACCTCCAGGTCCTGGGCGATCTGGCGCTCCGCATCGGCCTCGTCGGCATGGCAGGTGTGCGCCTCGAAGAAGTGGATCTCGCGCACCCTCATGAAGGCGCGCGTCATCTTCGTCTCGTACCTGAAGGTGTTGACGATCTGGAACGTCTTGAGGGGGAGGTCGGTGTGGGAGCGGACCCACAGGGCGAACATGGGGTACATCGCCGTCTCGCTCGTCGGCCGGAGGAGCATGGGCACGTCGAGCTCGTTCACCCCGCCGCGGGTGACCCAGTAGACCTCCGCGTCGAACCCCTTAATATGTTCGGCCTCCTTGGCGAACTCGGTCTTCGGGATGAGCAGCGGGAAATTGACCTCCTCGTGGCCGGTCC
>JAKEGO010000170.1 GCA_022615805.1 Thermoplasmata archaeon | reverse complement strand
TGAGAAGGAGATAACGTTTGTCGTGACCTGAACGCCGGTAGCGCAGCAGGAGCCACAATAATATCACGAACTCGATCATGAACAAGCTTCGTTTCGGCACGCTCCACACGGTCTCGGAGACGATGGTGGGGGCGAGCGAGACCATGCACGCAAACAGGTATCTGTACCTGAAGTCGTCCCTGATCTCGGCCCCGAGAAGGAAACCTGCGGCAATGCTAGCGAGCCCCGTCATCTGTGCCAGGACGAATATCGACTGCTCGGTCCCGAGGCCCGTGAAAATCGATATCGCCGACACGAGGAAGACCGGAAGTGACGGGTAGGAGTAGGGATACAGGCCAAAGAGGGAAAGAGGGTGGACGACATAGACCGCCCTGTGCTCCCGGGTCACGGATTCGGAGAGCGCGTGGAGATTGAAGGTATCGACGTGGACCTCCCTGAACTGCCCCTCCGCCGGGTAGCGCACGGCGAGGTTGAGAAGGACGAGCCCGAGAAGGAGGAACAGTTTCGCCTTCTTCGGGACGTTGACGGACATCTGCGGGGCATCGGTCCGCTATTTAAAAAACCTATCCTTTTTCGGGGTTACGGCTGATTCGGCGCGCCGGGAGGCGTTGGGCGCGGAGGCCTGGGAACCGGACGAGGCCCCTTCCCCGGCACTAAAAGTGAGCCGCCTTTTTCCTTCGAGCTTAGCGCGGGGGACGATCGTGACATGGCATGGACCCGGCCGAGCGTAAGCGGGACGTGACCGCTTTTACGCATGGAATGATCCCGGACCCGGCCTTATGTTCATTTCCCAAAGGATCCGGTTGCAAGGAACGCCGAAGGGGGGGACCCCAGTATTTCCACTGGAGAGGGCATTATGAATATTGAAAGTTATTATTTTTATTATATGAATATATCCCAAATGTCATATACTAAATAATATAAAAAGGTATCGATTTGATAATACGAAAATGGAAACGGAAGAACGATCGAACCGAACAAGAAATAATATGAATAAAGAGCTCCCGGTCCAGGCGAACGATCGCCACCGAACCGGTCCGAGCCGACCATCGTCCTGCTCGATCATATCGCGCTCCAAAGGAAATCAGGGGGTCTCCGTGTCCCGTTGAAATGCCCCCTCGACGGCACCACTCTGTGATGGGACATACGCGGCTCTTCGGTGGCTGCGGTCAGTCGATAGCTCAACGGCCTGCCGCCAGCATCCTCTCGATCGGGCGCCTCGCCCTCACGATCAGGTCCGGGTCGAGCTCGACGGTCGGCCCATCCTCCGTCAGGACCCTCAGCATCGAGGCGAGGGTTATCTTCTTCATGTTCGGGCACACGGCATCGGGAGCATAGGCCCGCTTCCCCGTGACCGCCGTCAGGCGGTAGGCGAGCTCGCGCTCCGTGAGCACTATGAACTCGCCCGAGGGCGAGTCGCGGGCGTGGCGGATCATCCCCTCCGTCGAGTAGACGTGGTCGGAGACGTCGATGACCTCGGGGCGGCATTCCGGGTGGGCCAGCACCTCCACGCCCGGGTGAGCCCGGCGCAGCGCGGCGACGTGCCCGGGGGTGATGTTGTCATGGACGTGGCAGTATCCGGGATAGGTGACGACCTCCTTTTCCGGGACCATCCGCTGGACGTAGGCCCCGAGGTTCCTGTCAGGCACGAAGATGACCCTCTTCTCGGGCAAGCCCCTGACGATCTCGACGGCGTTGGCGGAGGTGCAGCAGATGTCGGAGGCCGCCTTCGTCTCCGCGGTCGTGTTGACGTACGCCACGATGGGGGCGCCGGGGCTCTCCTTTCTGAGCCCTTCCAGGATCACCGGATCCACCATCCCCGCCATGGGGCACATGGCATCGGGGACCGGGTGAAGGACACGCTTCTCCGGGGCGAGGACCTTGACGGTCTCGGCCATGAAGGATACGCCGCAGAATAGGACCGTCCGCTGGGCCAGCCGGGGCCCCCCCATCGCCAGGACGAGGGAGTCGCCAACCAGGTCGGCGAGGTCCTGGATCGCAGGTATCTGGTAGTTGTGCGCCATGATCGCGACCCCCAGCTCGTCAGCTAGACGCCGGACCCGGTTAGCGAGAAAAACCTCCCGCATGGTCGCGCGGATGGGCTTTCGGGATAAAAAACTTTATTCTATGTCCCCGATACCAGGCCATGGTGTTCGGACTCACCGCCCGCCCCGATATGCCAGAGGCCCTCGCCCTCGCCGCGGAGGTGGCGGCGTTGCTCGGCGAGCGCGGCGTCCCGCCGGTGGTGGACGAGGCGATCGCAGGCGCGATCGATCATAACGGGGACATCGCCCCGCTCGGGGCCATGGAGATGGACGCCCTCATCGTCGTCGGGGGCGACGGGACCATACTGCGCGCACTCCAGCACACCTCGCGCCCCGTATTCAGCATAAACATGGGGGCGCTCGGATTCCTCACCGAGGTCCCGCCCGAGGAATGGCGCCAGGGCATCGAGCGCCTGCTCGGCGGGGATTACGTCATCGACCAGCGGGCAAAGCTCGAGACGTGGATCGACGGCGAGCGGCAGCCGGATGCCGTGAACGAAGCGGTCGTCCACACGACGCAGATATCGAAGATGAGGTACTTCGATGTCCGGGTCGACGGAAACCGCGCCTTCTCTTTCCGCGCGGACGGCCTGATCGTCGCGACGCCGACCGGTTCGACATGCTACGCCATGAGCGTCGGAGCACCCATCGTCGACCCGCGGGCCCACGCGGCTATCATCGTCCCCATAGCGCCGTTCAAACTTGCTGCGAGGCCGCTCGTTGTTGCGGACGACAGCACCGTAGAGGTGAAGCTGCTCGAGGACAAGGACGCCCTCCTCGTTCTCGACGGGCAGATCAAGAGGCAGATCGGCGCCGACTCGACCCTCAGGTTCCTCCTGTCCGACCGGACGGCAAGGTTCATTCGTTTCGACACCGACTTCTACACTCGGTTCCGTCGGAAGATCGCGCGCCTGATGACGGTGGAAGAGGAGAATGGCACATGACGGTCCGGGAAGGGGAACGGGTGACGCTCCTCGCCGGGGACGGCTCCGCGCTCACGGTCCTCGCGGGGGAGACCATCAGGCGGGCCGGGGCGGTGCTCCCGACGCGTCAGATCGTAGGGCTGGGCTTCGGGGACGCCGTCCGCCTCCTCGGGCAGGAGTACCGGGTGGTCCCCCCGCTGTGGACGGACCCCTACCAGACCCTCCGGAGGGGGCCGCAGACGATAATTCCCGGGACCATCGCCCTCATCGTACACGCCGCGGGCATCGGCCCCGGCTCCAGGGTCCTGGAGGCAGGGACCGGCTCGGGTTTCCTGACCCTCGCCATGGCCGCGTTGGTCGGGGACGGCGGGCGCGTCACGAGCCACGATGTCAGCCCCGCGGCCCGCGAGATCGCGCGGGAGAACCTCGAACGCGCAGGCCTGCTTTCGCGGGTGGATATCCTCGGCGACCCCGTCGAGCGGACGGGCGCGCGGGACATGGACGCCGTGGTCCTCGACCTCCCCGAGCCATGGGCGGCACTCGACGCGTCTCACCTCGCCCTGAGGCCCGGCGGTGCCCTTGTGATCTACGTCCCCACGACGACCCAGATGGAACGCACCATGAGGGCGTTCGACGGCCGGTTCACGGCCCCCTCCGGCCAAGAGGCGATCCAGAGGGCATGGGTCCTGTCGAAGGGTGGCGAGGGCCTCCGGCCATCCTTCGAAGGTCCTGCCCACGGGGGATTCCTCATCTCGGCACGACGGATGTGATCGGAGCGCCCGTCACACGCACGAGCGGTGGCACGACCGTGGCGCGATGCTCCGGAAACCTATTTATCGGCAACCCGCGATTCCGGGGAGATGGTGCACGGGATCCGACACACTGTGGTGGCGTTAGTTCTCGCCATCTCTCTCTCGGTCGCCATGACCATCCCCGGCGATCCCCATGCATCTGGCCAGACTCCCCCGGCCGACGGGCTGGGCAAGGTCTCCGGAGATGGCCAGAACGCCCAGCTCAGGGCATGGTTCCCCCTTCCGCTCGTCGTCGAGGTGGTTGTCGATGGCTCCCCTGCCGCAGGCGAGCCGGTCACGTTCGCCGTGGTTTCTGGACCCCTGCCGCACACCCTCGAGGGCGGCGCCAGCGTCGGTCCAACGGTAGTGGTCGAGACCGATGCGAACGGAACGGCTTCCGCAATGCTTCGCGCCAGCGACGTGGCCGGCGTCCTCTCGGTCAACGCCACGTGGGGGTCCCAGGCCGTCCAGTTCAGGGCATACGCCGTGAACGTGAGCGCAGCGATCTCGGTGGAGGGGGACCGCGAGGTCGGCGTTCGCCTCCTCTTCGACGCATCGGGCTCCTCCGGGAACATCACCGCATACGTGTTCGATTTCGGGGATGGCTCGATCAGCCGCGCGCTCGTGGAGCCGCGGACGCTTCACGTATATTCACGGGCCGGGATGTACCTCGTCGTCGTCACGGTGCATGATGAGAGGGGCTTCGAGCACAGCGCTCACTTGGATGTCCGCATCGCCGAGGGGGGCTCGACGGCGGGACCCTCGCCCCATGTCGCCTGGGCCATCGAGGCCGCGGTCCTCCTCGGCCTGGCGGCCGCCTTCTATGCGTACGGTCAGAAACGGATGAGGCATCAGGTCGAGAGGATAAGGGCGGCCGAGGACAAGGGCTCCGACGACATGTTCGAGATGGCCGTCTCCCACGCGCTGGCCGGTGAGCGCGAGATGGCGATAACGTATTTCAGGAAGGTCCTGCGGGACGACCCGCGGAACGTGAGCGCTCATTTCTACATGGGCGTGGTCCTCATGGAACTCCGGCGCTTCGGTGCCGCCAGCGCTGCGCTGAGGCGGACGCTCGAACTGGACCCCGAGTTCCAGGCGGCGCGCGACGCGCTGCAGGCCATCACGGCGGCTGGAAGGATCGCCGAGCGTGGCCGGGGGGGCGTCACCCCTTGACGACCCCCATGGGGACAAGGCGGGCGACCCTCTTGGAGATCCCGGCGCCGTCGGCGGCGTCCACCACCGCGGAGACGTCCTTGTACGCGCCCGGCGCCTCCTCCGCGACGACCTGGGGGCTTGCCGCCCTTACGTAGATCCCGCGGTCCATCAGTTCGCTCGTTATACGCTCGGAACGGAACCTGCGGACGGCCTCGGTCCGCGAGAGCACGCGCCCCGCGCCATGGCAGGTCGAGCCGAAGGTCTCCCGCATCGCGAGGTCGGTGCCTCGGAGGACGTAGCTCGCGCTGCCCATGTCCCCGGGGATGAGCACCGGTTGTCCGAAGTCCCTGTACGCCGCCACGACCTCGGGGCGCCCGGGCCCGAAGGCGCGTGTGGCGCCCTTGCGGTGCACCCAGGCCCTGACGCGCTTCCCGTCCACCTCGTGCTCCTCCAGCTTCGCGATGTTGTGGGCAACGTCGTAGACGGTGGCCATCCCCATCTCCTCCGGGGATCTCGCGAGAACGCTCGAGAACGACTCCCTGATCCAGTGGGCGATCATCTGCCTGTTGGCCCAAGCGAAGTTCGCGGCGGCGCACATACCTCCGAGGTACCGCTCTCCGGTCCGCGACGATGCGGGGGCCGCCGCCAGCTGGCGGTCGAGTATACGCACGCCGAACTCCTGGCTGTAGAACGTTACGCCCTCGCGACGGTACTTCCCCTCCATCTCCTGGAGGCTGTCCGTGCATATCTGGTGCCCGAACCCCCTGGAGCCCGTGTGTATCATCACCATGACCTGACCCGGACGGTCAATTCCGTATGCCCGCGCGGCGTCCGCGTCGTAGATCTCGTCCACCCTCTGGACCTCCAGGAAGTGGTTCCCAGCGCCAAGCGAGCCGACCTGCGACATTCCGCGAGAGAAGGCACGATCGCTGACGACGGCCGGGTCCGCACCCGTCATGGCGCCGCGCTCTTCGAGGCGCTCCAGGTCCCCTTTCCAGCCATACCCGCGTTCGACGGCCCATCGCGCACCGGCCAACGACACCTCCTCCACCTCCCGGCGGCTCAGGTGCACCTTCCCCTTCGAACCGAGCCCCGAGGGCACGTTCTTGAACATCGCGTCCACGAGGGACCTGACGTGGGGCCGTATCTCCTCTGCATCCAGGTCCGTGCGGACGAGCCTCACGCCGCAGTTGACATCGAAGCCCACGCCGCCGGGCGAGACGACACCGTCGTCCGCCGAGACGGCGGCCACCCCGCCGATCGGGAACCCGTATCCCCAATGGATGTCGGGCATCGCCATCGATGCGCCGAGCACGCCAGGGAGTGCGGCGACGTTCGCCACCTGCTCAGGGGCATCCCCCATCGTCACGTCGTCCATCATCTCCACGGACGAGTAGATGATCCCGTCCACAGACATGGCCTGCTTGTACCTCTTCGGTATCCGGAACCTGTGATCATCGATCTGCTCCAGCGGGCCGCTCCAACGACTCATGTCACCACGCCCCCGGTTGGGCGCCTGATTATTTATAACTGCCCCCGCTCCCGCGGCGGTGCCCGTCCCCCCGAATGCTGGCCGGGGGCTCGGGCGGCGCCGACGGCGGGCTCGTGATCGCGTGTACCGACCGTTGCCCATGCGCCATCGGGAAGCCCCATATCGGGCCATCGCCCCCCGAGCGGGCCGAACCAACGCCTGACCGCCTGACATATGCCTCGGAAGGTAACGAGCCATCATTCGATGAAGCGCGATCGCTCTGGCACGTCTCTGGACATCTGATCATCGGTCACGATGGTGGCCGAACCAGTATCAGACATCGTAAGGAGCGTATCCGGCGAGCCCTCAAGTCAGGATCGCACGACTTCGACGGGGCCGGTGCGGTGTTGCACGACTCGTTGAAATCGGGCCACACGATCCGTGTCATATCCGCGATTAGCCACTCATCGATGGGTCGATCCTCATCATGAACGATGATCCGATGGCCAGACCATGCAACAACCGCAGGAGCCGGGAAAAGCATAAATATTCACTTCCCGTAGGGTGGCCAGAGGTGGCCCGTTCCATGACGCTCGAGGAAAAGGTCGTCAAGAAGCTCCACACGGTCATCGACCCCGAGACAGGGATCGATGTCATCGAGATGAAGCTGATAGAAGGCCTGAAGGTCACTGAACAGGGCGAGGTGTCCCTTACCTTCGTGCCATCGTCGCCGTTCTGCCCGCTCGGCATCCAGCTGGCCTTCGCGATCAAGGAGGCCGTGCGGTCGGTCGACGGGGTCAGGAAGGCCAGCGTCGTGGTGGACAATCACCTCCAATCGGCGGCCATCAACAGGATGCTGGAGCAGAACTGATGCCCCAGAGGCGCGGCGCCGCATCCTGGCAGGCCATGCCGCCGGGAGCACGACTGGCGGGAGGTGGGCCATGAGGGACTTCGTCCTCTTCTCCAGGAAGGGCTGGACCGCAGGGGACTTCCCATCGATGCTTGACGGGGGCAGGCTCGACACGGTGTACCAGTGCGCCCTCACCGCGCTCTTCATGAGCCACAGGATACGCCGGGACGTCGGTTACCACGCGGTCCTGAACGGGCCTCCTGACCCCCCGATGCATCTCCTCGTTGACGGTGCGACGCTCCGCGACGTGCGGGTCGACGAACGCACGTGGGAGGCGGTCCTGCGCAGCGTCCTGTCAGGCGGGACCCACCCCGGGGTTAGCGTCCGTAAGGCCCCGTTCCAGGAGGTCGTCTCGGGCCTCGCCGCACGGCCGGATACTGCCTTGTTCGTCCTCGAGGAGCGGGGCACCCCCATCGAGGAGGCCGTTCTCTCACCGAACAACGTGTTCGTCCTGGGCGACCACGTCGGTCTCCCCAGGGCCGAGGAGCGGTACGCGCTAAGGTTCG
The DNA here is from genome assembly GCA_022615805.1 of Thermoplasmata archaeon. GTDB lineage: Archaea > Thermoplasmatota > JAKEGO01 > JAKEGO01 > JAKEGO01 > JAKEGO01. Next base: position 11,191 of record JAKEGO010000170.1, on the reverse strand, counting down.
GTGAGAAGGTGTCGATCGGCCGGGCGAGATATCTCTCGGCCAGCGTCATCGACATCCTGAACCACACCATGGACCGGGCGGGCCGATGACGCCGTGATGCGCGCCCCTCAGGGCATCTCTCCGAGGATGTCGTCCACCGCCGAGTAGGGGTCCGATTCTCCGGCGACCACGCTCTCGACCGCCCTCTCGAAGCGGCTCGGGCCGGCGCGTTCCAGAGCCGCCTCGAGCAGCCTTTCCTCAAGGGCCAGGCGGATGCGGTGCCCGGCCATGCCCCGCCGCCGTTCCATGAGGACGGCGCCCCCTCCGTGGGCCCGGTGGCGCGAAATGGCGTCCATCAGGCCGACGAGGCTCGCGCGGTCGTGGCCGATGGTCTTCACGACCGGAGGCACCCATCCGCCGCTGCCCTTGAGCCTGAGGACCGATTCGATCTGGACGACCAGGCGGTCCGCATCGGGCATGTCCGCCTTGTTCACTGCAAAGACATCGCCTATCTCCATCACTCCGGCCTTGAGGACCTGGACGTCATCGCCGAGGCCCGGGACCTCGACGACCACCGTCGTATGCGATGCGGTCACGATGTCGACCTCCGCCTGGCCAGCGCCCACGGTCTCGACGATGACGACGTCGAATCCGGCGGCATCGAGGACGGTGACGACGTCGGCCGTGGCGGACGCCAGCCCGCCGAGCGAGCCGCGGCTCCCCATGCTGCGCACGAAGACCCCCGCATCGGTGGAGTGCCCCACCATGCGTATGCGGTCCCCGAGTATGGCGCCCCCCGTGAACGGGCTCGTCGGATCAACGGCGACAGCTCCCACTCGATGGCCAGAAGCCCTGTAATGGGCGATCATCCCGTCGACAAGCGTGCTCTTTCCCACACCGGGTGGCCCGGTCACGCCAACGATGTGGGCCCTTCCGCTGGAGGGGTGCAGGAGGCGCACGACCTCTCTCCGCCCCGCGCCTCCGTTCTCCACGACGCTGATGGCCCGTGCGACGCACCTGACATCTCCGGCCAAGACCCCCTCCACCATCGCCGCGAGGTCAATCAGGGGTGGCACCCCCGGACACGACGCGTGTCCCGCGCACGCCCTCGCCCCGTTGCAGTGCCGCCAGGCGCTCTGGGTGCTTCCCGTTGACCATCCAGGTCTCAACGCCCGCCTCCGCGGTCCGGAACATCCACCCGAGCTTGCCGTGCAGTGCCCCCGTGACGTCCCGGGCGACCTCGCCGAACCCCACGTCATCCGATGGCGACACCACGTCCAGCAGAGTCGCCCCCTCCTCCCGGGGATCGCGGTCGAAGACGCCGTCCACGTCAGAGACGAAGACCGCCATCCGGGCACCGAGAGAGCGGGCCAACTCGTACATCAGAGCATCGCCGGAGACGATCGCGACGCCGAGCGCTCGGTCGAATACGATATCCCCGAAAGTGACCGGCGTGAACCCCCTCTCCATCCAACCGACCAGGGCGTCGCGGAAGAAGGTCTCCACCGCGCGGGCCCTGGTCACGACGATGGCCGAGGGGGGGACCGACACCGTGGGCCTCCCCGCCGCGATGAGGGCATCGACGACAGCCAGGTCCAGCTCCCTGACGTCGCGGCCTATGCGCGAGGCGTCGAGGGAACGTCGCTCTTCGTGCGGGCCAGAACCGACCCCCGACCTTTTTGCCAGCGGGTGGCCGAAGGAGCCCGCTCCGTGGACCACGACGACCTCTTCATCCATCCCGGCGATGGCGCCGGCCAGGCTCGCAAGTCGGTCCTTCCTGAGCGCTCGCTCCCCCGCCTTGTCCGTTATCACGCTGCCGCCCAGCTTGATCACGATCATGCGAGCGAACAACCGCCCCCGCATTGATAAAACTTGCCCGGGCACCAGGGCTTCCCATGGGTCAATGCGGATCGGACGCGATGGTCGGGCATTGTGCCCCGGTCCCCAATGCGGTTCAAAAAGGGAGAATGAGCCGAGAAATGCACCGTTCAATGCCCGGTCTTCCGATAGGGTGTCAGAGCCTCCTCAGGATCCTCAACGGCATATAGGCCATTCTGCGACGCCGTGCCGCGTTCAGGAGCCCCCGCTCACCGGGGCCGGACGCATATCCGATTATGATAACGACAATTGAAAATTTATCATTTTATCACCGGGCATCCCCCGCAAATGACGGATGGACGGCAGGTTTAAATATCATGGCAAAGAGAAAAGGGGCCGGACCGGAGGTCTTGAATGTTGAGGTTCGGCCCCAACGGTATCCCGCTCTCATGCAAGGGAAGGACATGGCTGGACGCGATCCAGGACGTCAGGAACCTCGACCTCGAGGCGATCGAGTTCCAGCTCCTGAGGACCCCGCCTGAGGAAGAGATCGAGGCGATGATGGACGGGAGCATCCCGGCGGTCGAGAACGGGGAAGCGATCAAGGCCCGCGCAAAGTCCCTGGACATATTCGTCGGGGCTCACACCCCCTATTACATGGACCTTCTCGGAAACGAGGAGGCGGTAGAGCGGAGCATGCGGTACCTTCGATGGAGCGGCCAGGTCGCCCACGAGATCGGCGCCCGGCTGATCGTGACGCACATCGGATACTACAACGACCTTTCCCGTGAGGTGGCCATCGAGCGGGCCGTCACCGTAATTAGGAAGGTGCGCGATAACTACAAAAAGAAGGGCTACGACCTCTTCATAGGGCTCGAGGTGAACGGAAAGAAGGACCTCTTTGGCGACCTCGACGAGATAATGGCCGTTTGTAAGCGGATAAATGGCACTATCCCCGTGGTCAACTTCGCCCACCTCCACGCCCGCGGTCGCGGGCTCTTCAAGCGCAGTGAGGACTTCGAGGAGGTCCTGGCGCAGCTCTTTCAGTTGGACGCGCCCTTCGTCTACACCCTCTTTTCGGGCCTGGAGCACGACTTCGAGGGGAACGAGCTCAGGTTCACGCCGATAAAGAAGGGCGACATGCGGTTCAACCCCCTCGCGGAGGCTCTCATCGAGCATCGTGACAAGGAGATCATCATCATATCCAGCTCGCCCCTTCTCGAGCACGACGCCCAGTACATGAAGGTGATAATCGCCCGCATCGACGAGAAGCGCGAGCAGAAGGCCGAGGCAGCCCGCCTCGCAGAGGAAGCCCGTCTGAAAGCCGAGGCCGAGAAGGCCGAGGCCGAACTGGAACGGACGGCCGAGGAGCGCAAGAAGGCCGCGGCGAGGAAGAAGGCCGAGGCCGAGGAGCGCAAGAAGGCTGCGGCTAAGAAGAAGGCCGAGGCCGAGCGGAAGAGGGCCGCGGCGAAGAGGAAGGCTGAAGCCGAGAGGAAGAGGGCCGCAGCGAAGAAGAAGGCCGAAGCCGAGCGGAAGAGGGCCGCGGCGAAGAGGAAGGCCGAAGCCGAGAGGAAGAGGGCCGCAGCGAAGAGGAAGGCCGAAGCCGAGAGGAAGAGGACCGCAGCGAAGAAGAAGGCCGAGGCCGAGAGGAAGAGGGCCGCAGCGAAGAAGAAGGCCGAGGCCGAGCGGAAGAGGGCCGCGGCGAAGAAGAAGGCCGAGGCCGAGCGGAAGAGGGCCGCGGCGAAGAAGAAGGCCGAAGCCGAGAGGAAGAGGGCCGCAGCGAAGAAGAAGGCGGACGCGATCGCCAAGCGAAAGGCAGACGCCAGGAAGGGCTCGGACGCCAAGCGCCCCCCCGGGCAGAAGGGGACCAAGTGATAGGCCCATGCGGGACCTTGCAGAGATCGCGCGCGCGGTCCTCGATGGGGTGAATCCCGAAGATGCCAAGAGGGCCTACTGCGAGGAGAACGCCCTCGGTTCGTTGCCATCGAACGCGGATATCATCGCCAGTGCGCCCGACGGCCTCAGAGACCCGGTGGCGCGGGCGCTGAGGAAGAAACCGTCGAGGACGCTTTCCGGCGTGGCGCCAATCGCTGTCATGACATCCCCCGCACCATGTCCTCACGGGACATGTTCGTATTGCCCCGGAGGCGTCGGTAACGGCACACCTCAGAGTTACACCGGCCGCGAGCCCGCCGCCCTTCGGGCCGCCCAGAACGATTACGAACCTCACCGACAGGTCAAGGCCAGGCTCGACCAGTACATGGCCATCGGACACCCCACCGACAAGGTGGACCTAATAATCATGGGCGGCACGTTCACGGCCCGCGAATCCGCCTACCAGGAGTCGTTCGTGAAGGGGTGCCTCGACGCGATGAACGGCGCCTCGTCGACGACACTCATGGCGGCCCAGGCGGCGAACGGTACCGCCCCCCACCGATGCATAGGCCTCACCGTGGAGACGCGGCCCGACCTCTTCACCGGCCGACGGGTCGAGGATGCCATCCGTCTGGGCGCCACCCGGGTCGAGTTGGGGGTCCAGGCGCTGAGGGACGAAATCCTGACGGGCGTGGGCCGCGGTCACACCGTCGCCGACACCGTCGCCGCGACGGCGGATGCGCGGGACGCCGGCCTCAAGGTGCTATACCAGATGATGCCCGGCCTCCCCGGCTCCTCCCCCTCCGAGGACCTCGAGGACTTCCGCCTGGCGTTCACCGACCCGCGGTTCATGCCCGACATGGTCAAGATATACCCAACGCTGGTCGTCGCCGGGACCGCCCTCCACGGTGAATGGGCCGCGGGGCGCTACTCGCCGCTCGACGACGAACGCGCCATCGAGCTCGTCGCGGCCATCAAACGCATGACGCCCCCCTGGGTCCGCATCCAGCGCGTGCAAAGGGACATCCCCGCCCCCCTCATCGCGGCCGGCGTCCGCCGCGGCAACCTCCGGGAACTCGCGGCCGGGCGCCTGGCTTCTACGGGGGAGCGGTGCCGATGCATCAGGTGCAGGGAAGCGGGCCGAACGGACGCCATCGGCGTGCCAGGGCGCGGAATCCCCACCCTCCTCATGAGGGAATACAAGGCAGCCGATGGACGGGAGATCTTCCTGTCCCGCGAGGCCGGGGACGTCCTCCACGCCTACCTTCGGCTCCGCCTCAGGGCGGGCGCGCCAGCGAGGGTGCGCGAGCTCCGCGTTGTCGGGGAGCTGGTCCCACTCGGCAGGGCGGACCGGGGCATCCAGCACCGCGGACTCGGGGGCTCACTTCTGTCCGAGGCGGAACGGATTGCGACGCGGGATGGGTTCGACAGGATCGCCGTGACCAGCGGCGTCGGCGTCCGCGAGTACTTCGAAAGAAGGGGTTACCGCCTCGAAGGTATGTACATGGTCCGCGACATAGCCCCCGTGGCATAGACCGCCGACCGAGACCACCTCTCCCTGCGCCGACCGGGCGAAGTACGAGGGCCATGACCGTCGGCGAAGATCCTCGATACTCCAAGGACCACCACAACCGTTTAATCGAAGGAGGGACCATTCCCGTGGGATCAGGTGATCGCATGAGATGGTGGCTTCCAGCGATATTGGCCGCGTTGCTGCTCGCCCCTTCCCCTTTCATTGCGGGTGAGAGGCAGGTCGGGGACATCGATGTGATGGACCCCGCATTGCGAGAGGCCCTCATCGAGGCCCGCCCGGGCGCCAACATGGTCGTCATCGTCCGGTTCGACCGGCCCGTATCCGACGAGAACCGGCTCCTGGACCGGCTCGGGCTCACGCCCGATGTCGTGCTCGATCCGATCAACGCTGCATCCTTCACGGCGACGAGAGAACAGGTCCTCGCCCTATCGAGGGCCGATGGCGTCGTGTGGATAGAGGAGGACGCGGCGCTCGACACGTTCATGGAGGTGTCGAACGTGGCCATCGGCTCGCCCTCCACATGGGACCACGCCCTGATCGAGGACGGCGAGGTCGTTTTCGATGACGATGGCTACATGAAGCGCATCGACGGGCGCGGCGTGACCGCCGTCGTCCTGGATACAGGCATCGACGCGGGCCACCCCGACCTCGACTACGGGACAAAGACCATCAAGAACGAGAAGCGCACCGAGGCCGGATGGACGGAGGTCGAGAACGGTGACACGTCCTCAGGCCACGGCACCCACTGCGCGGGAACGGTCGCGGGAAACGGTGACGCCTCCGCCGGCCAGCGGCGCGGCGTGGCCCCCGGGGCGAACCTCTACGGTATGTCCACCGGCGAGGGACTGAGCATAATCTACGCAGTCGAGGCTCTGACGAGGGTGTACGAGCAGTCGAGGCCCAACGACAACCCGATGAACATCAGGGTGGTCTCGAACAGCTGGGGCACTTCGGGCGCGAGGTACGACCCGCAGGACGCGATAACCCTGCTCATCGAGAAGCTCTCCTACGAGAACCACGTCGCGGTCGTCTTCGCCGCGGGGAACGACGGCGGCGACGGCTCCGACATCCGGACGAACCCGTACGCCAACGTCCCCTCCGCCATCTCGGTCGCGGCCGCCCTCAGGGACGGGACGGGCATCGCCGACTTCAGCTCCCGGGGCCACAAGGACATCGAAGAGACGTGGCCAGACATCACCGCACCGGGCGTGGACATATGGTCCACGGCGCCACGGGGCACGCTGATCGACGGCTCGCAACGGCCGACGGATGACGACCTCTACTATATGGCCATCAGCGGGACGAGCATGGCAACGCCGCACATCTCCGGCGTCGTCTCGCTCCTGTACCAGGCGGCTCCCGGCCTGAACGTGTCGGGATGGCACGACGACCACTCCGGTGGTGAGGGGGGAGTCCCAGCGAGCGAGTGGTACAATGACACGACGACCCTCGTGACCGAGGCCGAGCTGATCCTCGAGGCCACCGCGGACTACATCGAGCCCGGGGCCGAGGGCGTCCCGCAGATCGATGCCATCGGCGACATCGGGAAGAGGCACGACTTCGCCCAGGGTTACGGCCTCGTCAACGTGACCCGCGCCGTGCAGGTCGCGCTGACGCTTCAGCGGCTGCGCACCTACGACGGGGACGGCGACGGCAGGGCCGACCGCCCCGACCTGACGGTCTTCGACGCGATGGAGCAGATGAACATCTCCTACAGGACGTTCCTGACCGTTCAGACCGACAACCTCCGGACGCGGTGGCACGGCGAGTGGGCCCACCTCGTCACATCGGACATGCACCCCTCCGGGAACTCGATCTACGCCACCAACTCCTCGGTGAACGTGTACATGCCGCAGGGCGCCGATATGGCCTCCATAGTGCTCGATTACGAGCAGTCCAGCCTGACCGGCTTCGTGGCGAACCTCGACCTTGCCATCGACATGGACGGCGACGGCAACAACGACGTCACCACGCCCACGGCGGTGAGCGAGGGGGTCAAGCGCTACGAGATCGAGGTCTCAGAGGACCTCACCGGCCAGAGCTGGAGATTCTGGATCGACGGGGAGGCGGTCGGCTACATCTGGCAGGACAACGAGTTCTTCGAGCCGACCGTCAACTTCCAGGTATCGATGGCCGTGCATCTCTCGGCAGGGGAGGTCATCGTCCCTCTCCAGAGCGAGCAGACGGAGACCCGATGGCTCGAGCCCGGCGAACCTTCGGGCGAGGGGAACTGCACGTTGTTCCTCGGTACACGGGCCTTCGACACCACCGGCCTCGTGCCCCGCCCGGTCAAGACGATAACGGTCAAGGAGACGGACGAGGTCATCCCACTCGGGGTCCTCGCAGCGGCTGTCGGCATCGCCCTCGCCGCCGGGCTCGCGATCGGCTTCTCCGCGTTCAGGAAGCGCAAGAACGCCCCGGTCGAGGTCGTCCCGGACGCGGTCGCATCGGAGCCGGTCCCCCTCGAGCAGGGGCATGCAGGCGGTCCCGCATCCCCGCAAAACGGGCGTCCGGGAACCCCGCCAGGGCGCGGCGGGTAATGGCCCGCATCGATGCACATGGCTCGGTCGGACGAGACCCGAGCGACATCCGGTCCGTATCAACATCTATGGGATCGATATCGGCGACCTTCTTCTTGGCCGCATCACCCGACCTTGAAGGACCGTCTGCATGACGGGCAGGCGATCGTCGTCGCTCCGGCGGGTATCGATATGGCAGAGCCGCAGGCCGGGCACTTCGCCTGCCTTGCGCCGGCGGCTGGCGCCGCTGCCGGCCTCTGAGCTGCCGCGGGCGCGCGCGGGGCGGCGCCGCCAATGTTGTAAGACCTTCCGCAGGAACCGCACCTGATGGTGGTGGCCCCGGGCGGAATGGTTATCGCCGAGCCGCACCCAGGGCATTTGGTTTGGCGGACCCCCCCCGCCGGAGGGGTGGCTGGCCTCTGGGCCGCGGCGGGCGCGCCAGCTGGCGCCGCCGGACGCCCGGCAGCGCTTCCGCCGATCTGGTATGAACGATGGCATGAGCCGCACTTGATGGAGGTGGCACCCGGAGGTATCGAGATGAGCGAACCGCAGGCCGGGCACTTGGTCTGCCTGACAGGGGCGCCGCTCGCCACCTGCCGGGTCGGCTGTTCGGTGGCGACAGCGCCGGCCGGCGCCTTAGCGCCCTCCTTCTTCACGAACGTTAGGAACGCCCCGACGCCCGCGAGCGCCCCGCCCGCGATCATCATCACCATGCCCAAGAGCGAATAGAGGGAGATGTCGATGATGTCCTCCTCGGTGAACCCCGCGTCCTCGTCGGCCCCCGGCTCCCCCTGCTGCTTGATGTACTCCCTGGCATTGGTCGAGCCCGCGACGTTGATCCGCAGCCCGATCTCGGCCCCCTTCTTGAGCGTCGACCTCATGTCGCCTTCGAAGAAGAGGAAGGGTTGCAGGCCGCGGGATTGGTTCCCAGAGGTCGGCTTGTCGAGCGATAGCGCGCTCCCGTCGCTGAGGTCGCTCCAGTCGTTGATCCTCCCCGCCCCCGTGCTCTCGAACCAGACGACGGTCTTCCCGACCTCGCTGTTGTACTCCACCTCCTCCACCGTATCGCGGACGTAGATGATGGACCCTTTGTCGACGCTCTTGAAAAAGTAAGATTCCAGCACGAGCACCGTCTGTGTCCCGTGGACCTCCTCGACGGTGTCGACCTTGTAGTCCTTCTCCAGCTCCTCCATCGTCCACACCGGCCGGTTCATGGTGACGAAGCCGAACATGAAGAAGTAGAAGAGCATGCCAACGAGTGCCAGGATGATGCCGAGGGTCAACAGGACCTGTCCTTTCATCGCCGCCATGAAACCACCGTGCGTTGCATACCTAATTTCGAGATGGATATAACCCTTTTGCCCCGTCACTCCCAGGCCGGCAAGGTCGACGCGGTTCGAGCCCCTGGCCGTTCATCACCCCCCACGACCCCCGTGCGGTCCGCCGGCGGGACCGGCCCCCCCTCTCCCCGGGCGGGACTGATCGAGGGCTCAAATGCCCGTTCTCCCCCGGTCGGTGTGGCGCTTGGGTTTATCTAGTCGCCTTTCCCTCGAGGCCCGATGCCACGTTGGGCGGTCGAACTGGCCGGGGAGGAGCTCGAACTCTCGGTCGAGGAGCTCCGGGGATGCGTCGAGGCTTCGGGCGAGCGTCCCGCGCCGATCGGGCTCTACGGCCGCCACGCCATCCTCGACGCCGACTGCATGTGCGCGGCGATGGCGAGGACCGCCTTGGCCCGGCGCGCCTTCGAGGTCGTCATCGAGCTCGATGGGCTCGACGCCCTCCTCACGGACCCCTCCGTCATCGCACGGCACGTGGAGGGCACGTTCCGCCTCTCGGTGAGCCCCGGAGACGACGCCCCCTCAGGGGTCGAGCACCTTGCCGCGGCGCTGGCACCGGGCATACCAGGCAGGCCGGCGCTCAGGGACCCGGATACGGTCGTGAAGGTCATAGCAGGAGCCCCGACCATCGTCGCCGTCCTCAGGCACTCTGCCGACCGCGCATCCTTCATGGCCCGGGACGTGATGAAGCGCCCGTTCTTCAGCCCTGTATCGATACGGGCCCCGCTCGCCCGCACCCTCGTCAACCTCTCGCGGGTCCCGGTCGGCGGCCGCTTCGCCGACCCGTTCTGCGGGGCCGGTGGCATCCTCATGGAGGCCGCGGCGATAGGTGCCGAAGCCCATGGCATCGACATCTCCGGCGAGATGGTCGCCGGGGCGATGGCCAATCTCGGGCACTTCGGCCTGGAGGCAAGCGTTGCAGCAGGCGACGTCTCCGCGATCTCCGAGCTCGCGCCCCTCGACGCGGTGGCCACCGATCCCCCCTACGGGAGGTCGACCTCTCTCAGGGACGAGGGCCTCGCCGCGATATACCGGAGGATGTTCGAGAGCGTGGCGGACGCCCTGCGCACGGGCGGACACCTCGCGCTCGCGCTCCCGGCCGAATGGGCGCTCCACCTCGGCGACGAGTACATGGCCCGCACGGCGACGTTCCCCGTGAGGGTCCACCGGTCCCTTACGCGGAGGTTCGCCGTCTACCGGAGGGAATGACCCGCTGGGGCAAAGGCGCGATGCCTCCGGCACCCCCGGCCGGTGCCGACGGCCGATCACACCCTTCCCGGCACTCACGCCGCCCGGGGCCATGCGCCCGCAGGTCATTTGGCCGGCGCACGGGCGACCTGCCAGTCATATGCGGGCTGGGAGAAAGGCATTAATAACCCGGCGGGCATCGAGTGGTCCGCCCTCTGGCACATGCCGAGGTAGCCTAGCCCGGACAAGGCGGTAGGCTCGAGACCTGCTGGTGCTTTGCGCCTCGAGGGTTCGAATCCCTCCCTCGGCGTACTTTTTCTTAAGTGATCATAAATCAAGTGAGGTCCAGATGGGACATCAGGAAAAAGCACATCCAAAAAGGGACTACCCTTATCTGATGGATGATGAGAGGCGGGTAGGCCAGCCCTGTTCGTTCGTTCTTCGACTCGCTTGACCGCGCCTTGTTCTCAGTTGATAGATATGACCATGGATCCAATTCCCAGGCCAATAGTGCACGGGTTCCACGACGGGTTGCGGAATTGGCCCGCCCCGAGATGACGTCCCTGACTGCGCATCCATCGGTCATCGAGGCATGTCGACGCCGAAGGCGTCGATGGCGTCGGGGAAGGGCTCTACGCGACGATCAGTTCCCGACGGGACGGTGGCGCCGAAGGCGTCACCTGAAATTCGCTTCTTCCTCGACCCGATAGCGCCTTGTTCAACGATCGGCATAGTGACCTTCGATTCGATTCGCAGGTCAGTATTGGACAGGCTTGCATGAGGCACTGAAGCTCAGGTCCCTCCGAGGTTGGGGACCGACCGCGATCGATCGCCAACCCCTTCCCGAACCCCGACGGCGAAACGTCATCACGTCGGGTCCATCGGCGCTGCTCATAGAGAGTCAGCGGGCTGGAGCTTGATCCGGGATACTGGCCCGCAGA
>JAKEGO010000169.1 GCA_022615805.1 Thermoplasmata archaeon | reverse complement strand
CCCCATTCCGTCGCCTCGACGGTTCCTCTGAGCGGCGCCTGGGCGGAGGGGAATCTGACCCTCCCTATCTCGTCGCCAGTGGTCACGTCGTTCAGCACGAGGATGTATCCGCTCCGGACGACACCGCCGTCCTTTGCGGAACGCACCCAGAGATGGTCGCCTTTGTCGAGGACCCGATCGGATCCATCGTCCGCCCCTCCCGGCTCGATATCCTCCGCTCCCCGGTCGATGAAGCTGACATGGAGGGTCTGGTTCCCCGCATCCGTGTCCGGATAGAATGTCTCATCCCACGTGCACCGGTCAATCAACCCCGACACGATCGCCCTCTCGATCCTCGTCTCGTCGCGCGTGACTTCCGCGAGCCGCCCCTGCAGGGGGACGATCGTCCCGTCGGGGCCCTCGAACTTCGCAACTTCGCCCTTGCCGTCCATTATCGTGTACCTGACCGAAGAGGTCGCGAGGTCGGTGTCGTCATCGATGTGGACGAGGTACCGGCCCTGGATAGTCTGCCGTAGCACGGACATCCCGAAGCCGTCCGCCTCAGGGAGGCACTGGACGAAGACGAGCGACCCGATCAGCGCCGCGGCTATCGTCATTGCGACGATGCGCGACGTTTGCTTCTCGTCAGGTCCCATTCGATCCCGTGACGTATGAGGCTCCTGATCATTTATAGTTATATGCATACCATGCGGTTCGGGACCGGTTCCCTTGATATGTATGCTTCAACGATGACCTGTCATTCGATCGCTTTCGGAATGATGCCCCTATCCGCCGCCCGGCCTCGGCCCCCTCACCGCCAGCGGCTCGCGGGCCTCCGCCAAGGCGGGGATGACGATGCGGACTATCGGCCCCTCGTTGCTCATCTCGATGCGGAGGACGCCGTGGTTCCGGGTGACCATCTCGCGGACCCGGGCGAGGGAGGTGGCTGCGGTCGGATCGTCATCGTCTGCACCGAGGGCGTGCGCCGGGTCGAGTGCCCGTTCGAGGCCGGATTCCGAGAGGCCGGCGCCGGGCGCCAGGACCTCGATCGAGATGTATTCGCCCGTGGCGAGGTTCAGGTCCGAGGCCTCTCCGGGCGCAAGGTTGCACATCCGGACGTTCACCTGGGCCTTCCCGAGCGGAGCGTCCTTCGGCATCGCTTCCACGGCGTGCTCGATGAGGTGGACGAGGATCGACTGGATGTCGACCGGGCTGGCGATGACGCGGTAATTGCCGGGGTCCGCCTGGACGCTGACCGAAACGGTGCCGGGGAGGGACATCCCCATGAGCTTGACGGTGCCCTTCACCAGGAGCTTCGCGCTGTGCTCGGTGGCCTCGGATGTGATGGCGCTGACGTCCATGATCTGGTTGATGAGCCGCGAGGCCCGCTTGCCGCCCTTCTGGATCTCGTCGAGCCACTCGCGCAGGTCCTCCTCCCTCGTCCTCGCGTGGACGAGCTGGGCGGCGCCGATGACCGTGTTCATTATGTTGTTCAGCTCGTGCGCCAGCCCCAGGCCCATCGCGGACATGGCATCGAGCTTCTGCGCGCGGTGCGCTTCAACCTCGAGGACCCTCCTGTCGGTGATGTCCACGGCGATGCCCATTACCGCGTGAGACCCCCCGTCGCTGACGGAGGATGCGATGACGTCCATCCACCTGAGGCCCTTGCGGGTCCGCATGCGGACGTCGGCCTGGCACACGCCCCCCTTGAGCGCCCCCTCGTAGGCCTCGCGGAGGCGCTCGCCGTCGGCCCTGTGCACGATGTCGGTGATGTACGTCCCCGACAGTTCGCCTGCGTCCTTCCCCAGGAGGTCGGCCAGCGTCCTGTTCGCGTAGACGAACCGCCCCTTCTTCAGTATGAATATCCCAGTGGGGCTGTTCTCGGCCAGCGTCCGGTAGCGCTCCTCGCTCTCCCTCAGCCGGCTCTCGATGCCGTGTTTGTACAGGGCTATCTGGATGGTCGTGTGAAGTTCCCTCGATTCGAAGGGCTTCAGCACGTAGCCGAACGGGTCCGTGAGCTTCGCCCTCTGGAGCGTGTCCTCGTCCGCGTACGCCGTGAGGTAGATGATCGGGAGGTCCCAGACCTTCCCGATGCGCTCCGCCGTCTCCAGGCCATCGATGCCCTTGCCGAGCCTGATGTCCATGAGTATGATGTCTGGCTTCGCCGTTGCGACGGCCTCGATCGCCTTCTCGCCCGACGACACGACCGATGGCACGTCGTATCCCATGTTGATGAGGACCCGCCTGACGTCCTCCGCGACGAGCTTCTCGTCCTCGACTATCATGACACGCGTCCTCGAGGGACGCCCGCTCTCAGGTTCCATCCTTCCTCCACCCCCGTTCGGCGCCCGCATGCCCATTCCGGTGTAGCGGACGCCGGTGGACCGCCCCGTCTCAATGCGAGATGACGAGGCCGTTCTCGCCAATATCGTACGTGAGCAGCTCGGTCGGCGTCTTCGTGTTCCTCATCTTGATGAGGTCCATGGCCCGCTCGCGCTTACCGGTGTAGGGGTTGTCCCTCTTCTGGAGGCTTATCGCGCCGTGCGCCCAGAAGAGCGCCATGTCGTTGAACTCCTTGGAAGTCGCGCTGTCGATTATGACCAGGGTCGTTATCCCGCGCTGCTTGAGGCCGTGGATGAGCAGTCCGAACTGGTCCTTGAACTCATGGATCGTCAGGTTCGCGGTGTAGCTGCCCAGGCTGTCGACGACCACCGCCTTCGTGCCCTCGGGGAGGTCCTCCAGGAGGCCGACGAAGTTCCCCTTCTTGGCCTCGTAGGAGATGATCATCGCCATCTCCACCTCGATCTCGTCGAGGGTCGCCATGTCCATGAACGACAGCGTCCCGTCGTCGATGAACCCCTGCAGGTCCCACCCGAAGGAGCTCCCCTGCTCGACGAGGTCGACCGGCTCCTCCTCGCTGGCCATGTACACGGTCTTCAGCCCGGCGGCGCAGCAGGCGTAGACGTACTGCAGGCACAGTATCGTCTTCCCGGCCCCCGCGTTCCCCGTGACCACGATGGTCCTCCCGACGGGGAACCCTCCGATGGCCTCGTCCAGGCCCTCAATCCCGGTAGATATCCTTTCCATGCGCTCACACTCCATCCTTCGATCGTCCCTTTCTCATGCGATAGATGAACCTGCACGTCCTTCCCCCGCTCGCGAGGCTCGATGCGTGCTCGACCGAGCCGGAGATGCCCGTCCACGTCGAGCTCCGGATGACCATCGTCCGGCAGATGAGGCAGAACACGGGGTTCCCGCGCGCCTCCTCCACCCACGGGCAGTTCGTCAGGTCGAGCGTGTTCCTCACGACGGTCGAGCCGATCCCGAGGTTCCTGAACAGGCCCCGGACCCACTCCAGGAGGCACTCGAGGTCGGGGACGGTTTCGGCCGGCAAATCCTCGGCCCCGGGCATGGCGCAGACGGCGCTCTCGATGAAACGGGGCCTCATCATCTCCTCGAACCTCTCGGCGAACGTCCTTATCAGTTCCTCGCGGACGTTGGCGGGGACGCTCCCGGCGAACACGGGGAGCGAACTGACGAGGAAGCCGTAGACCTCTCCCTTCGCCTTCTCGCGCTCCAGTTGCTCGGTCCTCCTGCGCTCGGTGATGTCGCGGACGAACGCGATGACGGCCGGCTTCCCGTCCATCGCCATCAACGTCGCGTTCACCTCCACCGGGACGAGGCCGCCGTCCTTCCGCAGTATCTCTATCTCGTACTGGCTGGGAACGTCCCGCCCCTCCATCCTGGCGATGTACCTCTCCGCCACGAGCTCCCTGTGCTCTGGCCCTATGATGTCGAACAGGTCCATCCCCTGGATCTCATCAGAAGGGTAGCCGGAGACCTCGAGGGTCTTGGGGTTCGCGAAGCGGACCTTGCCGTCCTGGATTATGATGATGCCGTCGTTGGCCTCCTCGATGACCGTGGCGAACCTGCTCTCGCTCTCCTGTCTCGCCCTTTCCGCCTCCCGGCGCTCGGTTATGTCCCTGAAGAACCCCCTCGAATAAACGAACTCGCCGTCGACCGTCTTGCTGTTCACGTTGCCCTCGACGATTATCCGCCGTCCGTGTTTCGTCTGGAACTCCGTCTCCATCAGGTAGAGCGAACCCCCGGACATGATACCCTGGAAATGGTTCATACACTCCTCGCGGTGGTCGGGGCAGATGACCTCGAAGATGTTCATCCCGACGGCCTCCTCCCGGGTGTAGCAGAGGGTCTCGCACCAGGCCCTGTTGACCGAAAGGATGGTGCCATCGGGACCCACCTGCTGTATCAGGTCCGTGGCATTGTCGAAGAGGTCGCGGAGCTGCGCCTCGCTCTCCTCGAGGACCCTCTGCGCCTCCTTTCTCTCGCTTATGTCCCTCATGATGCCGATGGCGTTCCACTTGCCGGCCACCTGCACCGCCGAAAGTGACAGTTCGACGGGTATCTCGGCGCCGTCCTTTCGATTGGCCATGAGCTCGAGGGTCCTTCCGACGGCCGCGCCTTCCCCCATCCTCTGGAAATCGGGCCATCCGTCGCGATGTGCGTCGTGGTACCTCGCCGGGGCGAGGAGGTCGTGGAGGTTCTTGCCCAGGACCTCGCCCGCCGAATATCCGAATATCTTCTCGGCGGCAGGGTTCCACAGCACGATCAGACCGTCGTTGTTGACCTTGATTATGGCATCCTTTGCCGATTGGGTGACGGTCCGGAACTTCTCCTCGCTCTCCCTCAGCGTCTTCTCGAGGCGATGCTTGTGTAGCGCCATCTCGATGTTCGTGTGCAGCTCGCGCTCCTCGAACGGCTTCAGGATGTACCCGAAGGGTTCCGTCAGCTTCGCCCGCTGGAGGGTCCTGTCGTCCGAGTAGGCGGTCAGGTAGACGATGGGGATGTCGAGGATGGAGTGGACCTGCTGGGCGGCCTCGACGCCGTCCATGTCGCCCTTCAGGACGATGTCCATGAGGATGAGGTCGGGGCGCTTCTCCTCGGCGAGGACGATGGCCCTCTCGCCGGTCGAGGCGGTGCCGACCACCTCGTACCCCAGGCTCTCGAGGGTGGTCTGGATGTCCATCGCCACGATGCTCTCGTCCTCGACGATGAGGACGCGCGTGGCGGTCATGGCGCCCCCCTCCCGTCCGACCTGCTCTGCTCGAAGAACGTTATGGTGTATCGCGTGCCGCGCGAGCCATCGAGCTCCACCTCGCCGTCGAGCTGGTCCGTCAGGGTGTTGATGAGCTGCATCCCGAGGGAGCCCGAGCTCCCGGGATCGAAGTCGGCCGGCAGGCCCACCCCGTCGTCCGAGACGGTCAGCACGTAGGCCCTGTCGCCCGCCTGCTCGAGGCTTATCGTGATGGTGCCCTTGCGGCCGTCGGGGAAGGCGTACTTCATGGCGTTCGAGACGAGCTCCGTGATTATCAGACCGCATGGGATCCCGGTCTCCACGTCGAGCTTTATGTCCCCGATATCGACGCTCATCTGAACGTTGGCGGCGGTGTCGCGGTAGGTCTTCTGCAGGTGGCTCGTGAGGTTGCGCACGTATTCGGAGAAGTCGATGGTCTCCAGGTCCTCGGACCTGTACAGCCGCTCGTGGATGAGCGCCATCGACCTGACCCTGTTCTGGCTCTCGCGGAAGATGTCGAGGACCTTGCGGTCATCTATGTAGCGCGACTGCAGCTGCAGGAGGCTCGAGACGATCTGGAGGTTGTTCTTGACCCTGTGGTGGATCTCCTTGAGCAGCCAGACCTTCCCCTCCAGCGAAGCTCGCACCTGCTCCTCGATCCGGTGCCTCTCGATGGCGTAACCGATGGCCCTGACGAGGAGCGCCCCGTCCGCATGCCCCTTGACGAGGTAGTCCTGCGCCCCCTCGCGCACGGCGCGGGTCGCCATCTCCTCGTCGTTCATCCCCGTCATCACGATGATGGGCACGTGCGGGGCGGCGGCCCGCGTCCTCAGGACGGTGTCGATCCCCGCGGAGTCCGGGAGCGTCAGGTCGAGGAGGATGGCCTCGAAGCCGTTCCCCCCGATGGCGGCGATGCCCTCGGCGAGGGTGCCGACGGCCGTCAGCCCGAACCGGCCTCCCCCGGAGTCGGCGAGCATGACCTGCAGAAGCCGGGCGTCCCCCGGGTTGTCCTCGATGAGCAGGACCCGCCTTCCCGTGTCAACCATCCTCTTCACTCCGGGGCAGCCTCACGAGCGTAAGCCAGAAATCCTCGATGGTCCTGACCACGTTGATGAAGCTGTCAAGTTCCACGGGCTTTGTGATGTAACAGTTCGCATGGAGGTCGTACGTCCTCAGGATGTCCTCCTCGGCCCTTGACGTCGTGAGGATCACGATGGGGATCTTCCGCAGGTCCTCGTCGGCCTTGACCTCCGCGAGAACCTCGCGGCCGTCCTTCCTGGGCAGGTTGAGGTCGAGCAGGATGATGTCGGGCATCGGCTTTCCCGCGAACTCTCCCTCGTTCCTCAGGTACCGCATCGCCTCGACGCCGTCGGACACGACGTTGAGGTTGTTCTTCACGCGCCCGTCGGCGAACGCCTCGACGGTCAGCCGGGCGTCCCCCGGGTTGTCCTCCACCAGGAGGATCTCGGCCACCTTGCCCATCTTCCTTATCAGGAGGGTCTCACCGGTCATGCCACCGCTCTCCTTCGCGCTCACTCACCTCCACGTATCGGGATGGTGAAGTAAAACGTTGCGCCTTCGCCGGGCCGGGATTCCACCCAGATCTCGCCGCCGTGGCGCTCCACGATGCGCTTGCACACGGCGAGGCCTATCCCGGTGCCCGGGTACTCGTCGCGCTTGTGCAGGCGCTGGAAGATGACGAAGATCCTCTCCTTGTACTGCATGTCGATGCCGATCCCATTGTCCCTGACGCTCACGAGGTGGTCGCGTTCCCTCCTCGTCGCGCTGATGTGGATCACGGGCGGGGCCTTCCCCCGGAACTTGATCGCGTTGCCCACGAGGTTCTGCATGACCTGCAGGAGCTGCCCCGCGTCGCCGGAAACGCGCGGCAGTGCGTCGTGGGTCACCGTCGCACCCGCCTCCTCGATGGCGATCTTCAGGTTGGCGACGGTCTTCACCATCACGTCCTCGAGCTCCGTGGGCTGGAACTCCTTCCCCCTGGTGTTGACGCGCGAGTACTGGAGGAGGTCGTTGATCAGGACCTGCATCCTCTTCGCGCCGTCGACTGCGAACTCGATGAACTCGTCGGCGTCCTTGTCCAGGCGTCCCTTGTACCTCTTCTCGAGGAGTTGCACGTAGGACGCGACCATCCTCAGCGGCTCCTGCAGGTCGTGCGACGCCACGTAGGCGAACTGCTCCAGTTCCTTGTTGCTCCGCTCGAGCGCCTTCGCGTGCTCCTTCAGGTCCTCCTCGATCTGGCGCCTGAGCGTGACGTCGCGGATGGAGCCGAGCTCCGCGCTCCCCTCGCCGTGCGGGATCGACGCGACCGAGAACTCGCAGTACCTCGCCTTGCCGTCCTTGCGCACCACCCGCGCCCCAAAGGTCGGCTGCGACGGGATCCCGCGTGACCTCTCCCCCGCGATCTGCATCACGAGCTCCCGGTCCTCGGGATGGAGGAGGGCGCTCATGTCCATGCCCAGGAGCTCCTCCTCCGAGTAGCCGGTTATCTCGAGCACACGTTGGTTCACGAACTCGAAGCCTCCGGTCGAGTGGATGTAGACGCCATAGTGGCTCTGCTCGATGAGAGTGAGGTAATTCGCCTCGCTCTGCCGGAGCGCGGCCTCCGCCCTG
>JAKEGO010000168.1 GCA_022615805.1 Thermoplasmata archaeon | reverse complement strand
TCCACGCCCCAGCCAGGGGGCACCTCGGCGACCCTGAGCGTGATGACGTCGGGTATGTCGGCCCTGTTGAGGACGGACAGGGAGAAAGTGGCGGTCGAGTTCCCCTCTATGACCGCGGTGGGCGGGAGGTCCATTTCGTATTCGCCGAGGCGGCTCCAGTACTCCGAGGGATCGGTGGCGTACGGGGTGTCCGTCGGGTCCTGGACCAGGTCGAGCCCGCCAAAGGACGCCTGCAGGAGCGGAAGGAACACAGTGAAGACCCAGGCGATGCCCACGAGCACCTTGACCCACCTGCTCGAGAGGGCGTGCCGCGTCCCCGCCAATGCGGCGTCCAGGACGATCCGCGGCCTCTCCTGCAGGGACCCTCGCCATCGTGTGTACCTCTCCGTATGGAGCCGCGGTCCATGGTCGGGGGGCTGGCCATCGCCGTCGCGGGGAACCCGTCGGTCGTCGCGCCCCCGGCTCCCGCGCGTCCGCTTCATCGCCCGACCTCCTCTCCGCCGCCCCTCTGGACGATCTCCATGAAGAGGTCCTCGAGGTGCATCACGCTCGCGCTGGCGTAGCGGACCTGGACGCCCGAAGCAGCAGCGGCGGCCATTATGTCGCACGTCATCGTCTCCTCCCACCCGCCGGTGTCGCTCGAGCCCGTTTCGGGGCCTCCCGTCACCACTCTCAGCATGTAGGGGTCGGCGGCATCGACGGAGTAGCCGCGCGTCGCGAGCCCGGAAGCGAATGCCTCGATGTCTCCCTTGGCCCTGACGTTCATGACGCCGGGCTCGCCGCGGAGCTGGGAGCGCATGTCCCCCTGGAGGAGTACCTCGCCGCCGGCAAGGACGACCACATGGTCGCACACGTGCTCGACGTCGGGTAGGATGTGGGACGAGAGGAGGACGCTCTTCCCGGCGTCCCTCGCGAGGAACCTCAGGAGGTCGAGCATCTCCCTTCGGCCCCTCGGGTCGAGGCCGTTCGTCGGCTCGTCCAGGAGGAGGAGCTCCGGGTCGTGCACGAGGGCCTGCGCGAGGTTGACCTTCTGCTTCATGCCCGTCGAATAGGTGCCGACCTCGCGGTAGCGCTCGTCCCCCATGCCCACGAAGTGGAGGACCTCGTGCGCCCTCTGCAGCGCGGCCTTCCTTGTCATCCCGGAAACCTGGCCAGCGTAAGCGACCATCTCCACGGCCGAGAGCTCGCCTATGAGGCACTCGTGCTCCGGCATGTAGCCGATGCGCCGCCTTATCTCCACGCCGCGGGACGCTATGTCGAGCCCGAGGACCCGGCCTGTCCCGGAATCGGGCTTCACGAGCCCGACCAGCGCCCTGATGAGCGTGCTCTTTCCCGCGCCGTTCGGTCCGAGGAGGCCTGTCGCGCCCCGTGGCACGTCGAGAGTGACGCCGGAGAGCGCCCTGACCGGCCCGAAGGCCTTGTTGATGCCATTCGTCGATATGAGCGACGGCATTGGGCCGGGGATACCCCGCGCCGTTATTAATGTTGATGCATCGTCCGAGGACGCAAGGGAAGCGCGGCTCCGAGGGACGCCAAGGGGCTCAGCGACACATGCCCGCGTATCCGACGGCCAGTACATCGTTCGCAATACGAGGAAAGGTCTTACAACAAGCGTTATAAACCGGGAATCGCTCATCAACTCGTGACTCCCAAGCGTTCAGCCGTCCTCGCGGTGCTCCTTCTTCTCGGCGCCATCGCCATGCCCCTCGCGGCGGGCGAGAGCCTTCGGTTCCCTGACAGCGCCGACTTCGGAGTGCACGCGGACGTCGCCGAGCTTCTCGCGTCGATCGAGACTCGCCGGACGAGCACGGAGATCGTCCAGCAGACGGAGGGCGTGCTGAGCGAGATCCGCGAGCAGCCCTACGCCCGGGTATCCCTCATCGACAGCAGCGGCGACAGCGATGACGTGCGTTCCGTTCCATGGGTCGGACCCGCGCGGCAGGAGATGGTCGACACCGTCCTGAACGAGCCCCTCGCCGGGTACACGTCCCTGTGGGATTTCCTATTGAACAACCCGCTCGAGTACTATGTCTACTTCAAGTACGGCGACGGCCCTGGCCAGTGGCAGGAGGGGTCCGCGCTGAACCTACGGCTGCTCCCGACCGACCTCGACTGGACATACGTCGACGTCGACGGCGACCCCGGGACGGGGGACGTCGACGGGAACGACATCCGCGTCCGGTTGAAGCTGGAGCCGAGGGAGATCAACATCGAACTCGCCGTTGCGCTTCCGCCCCAGACATTCAACCTCGACATGTTCATCGGCCTCGCGATGCAGGTCGAGAACCTCAACCCCGGTCCGGGCGCGAACGACCGCGTCCCCCTCGACGTTGGCGTCGTCAAGGCCGCGTCGTTCGACAACAGGAACTACCTCGTCATGCTGCAGTTCTCCTTCATCGAGAGGATACCTGAGCACTTCTCCCTCTCACTGCTGATGAACGTCTACCTCAGCGACCTGGGCTACGACACGATAATGAACCTCTTCAACCTCGACCTGACCGGCATCTACGAATCCATCGACGAGGCCATCGAGGGTCCGTACGTCATCGAATGGGGGCCGAGCACGGTATATGCGGCCTTCCTCATACCGAATGTCCTCCAGCCTATCATCAACCCGATCCTCCAGGCGGCCGGGATCGACCAGCCCGATACCGGGGAGAGGTATCCCCCCGAGGACCTCCGCAACGTCGGCCTGATGGCCGGCATAGGCAACGTCACGAACGCGGGCAACGATCAATATGCCTGGAAGGAGATATCCTGGATCTCGGCCGACATCATGCCGGACCAGATGGACTCCAACGGTCTGCTGCCCGGGCTCGGCAACCTCACGCTCGACACGAGGAGCAAGAACACGGCTTTCGACAACATCACCTGGTTCTACCCCGAGAACAACGAGACCTTCGGCGGTCCGACCGACATCGACGTCGATTACTTCGACGCCAGGGAGAATGAGAGCTTCTATGCTCACGTCGATATAGAGGACATGCCCCACAGGCTGCAGTTGCGGCTTCGGAACGAGTCGACGAACGAGACGACGCAGAGCAGGCTGAGCATGGACTCCTCATCGCGCCTCGGCAGGTTCAACTATACCGAGTACCTCTACGACCTGCCACCGGGTCCCTACCCCCAGGAGCCCGACCCCGACTTGGAGTACAGGGTCATGCACCTCGACATCTGGGGCATGCCGAGGCACCTCAGCCTCAGGGGCACCTTCGACGCGGGGTCGGCCTCGAACGTCACGATCTCCGGGGGCGACCTGTTCACCCAGCTCCTCAATGCTGCCGTGGGATACTTCTACAAGGGTTTCTGGGGCGTCGGCAACACGCTGCGCTCGATCAGCGACCGCATGTTCAACATGCCTTCCGACCGGGGCTGGTTCAGGTTGAACTTGATGGGCGACTTCCTGGGGGGCGCCGAGTTCTGGTACACGAACGACAGGTACGTCTACCTCCGGCCGGAGGAGGGTGACGAGGAGCGCGACTTCTTCGCCTTCTTCCGCGACCTCGGGCACGCGACAGAGACCCCGCTTTCCGGGCGCATCCAGGGCGTGGGCGACACCCAGCTGTTCTTCGGCAACGATACGACGGTCGACCTCTCGCTCTCGGGGAGGAGGGCCTTCTACTTCACGTTCGTGGACCAGGACGCCGTATGGAACGGCGGGGGCGGGACCGGGGAGGACGGGACCCTCAAGATCGAGTCGCTCCCGGACGTCGTCAACATCACCGTCACCGACGATTCGCTCGATATCACGACCGCGGGCGGCCAGGCGCTGGGCGACGTCATCTTCGTGGGGAACATCAACGGCACGTACATGATGCTGCGGATGGAGGACTTCCCGGAAGCGCTCCATCTGCGGCACGCGAACGGCACGTTCGCGCTCGACTTCGAGGGGACGCTCGGCTCGCTCGAGATCGCCATCACCGACAACTCCCTCGTCAAACTCCCGGGAAGGTACGTGCTCCTCAAGAGGACGGCCGACACCACGACCGTGGCGGCGCGCCTCACCGACATATCGTCGGTCAGGTACGACACGACCAACGGGACCAGGTTCGCCTACGAGCTGGGAGACAAGTACCCGCTATATGTCTCGGTCAACGATTCCCTCACGGACACGTTCATCAAGGCCGCGGTGAACCCTCTCCCGCGCTCCATCGACATGACCCTCACCACCGATTTGGGGAGCGGGGACATCGAGGTGCCCAGCATCGGGGACATCTCCTCGATCTTCGACCTGAGCGCCGTCCTCGTGGGTGTCGCCACCATGGGCGACTCCGTGACGAACATGCTCAGCAACGTCACCCAGGGCGGCGTCGACATCCTGAAGGACATCGGATCGAACGACAGGTTCGACTACCTATCCACCTACAACCTGAACATCGTGGCGGAGATCGAGGTCGGCGACACATCCCTGCTGGCGCCGGTCCAGTGGACGCACGGCGTCTCCATGAGGCGTGACGAGATCGCTGGCGAGACCGTCATCCACGCCAGGATATTCCTGAATGGCCTGCCGAAGCTCCTGGACATCGAGTCCCGCGTCCATGGGAAGACGACCGACATCACGCTCGACGTCGAGGATTTCTCGTCCGAGTTCGACTGGCTCCTGGTGGACGTCAACGGCCTCGCCGGGCGGGACCTCTTCCTCTTCATCGACGGCATCCAGAACCAGACCAACCTGCACATCGAAATGAACATCACGCAGGAGATCATGGACAACGGCCTGGACAGGTTCCTCGGGACCGTCGCCTTCGTGATGACGAAGAGCATCGGCCGGATATATCTCTCGACCACGAGGCACGGGCGCCCGGTCACGTCGCTCACCCTCTATGCATCCGACCCGCCGATGTCCGGCGATCTCGAGTACGATGTTACGAACGAGAACCACCTCACGTGGGAGGGCGAGGGAGGGATCCCCCGCCTTATGCTCGACATCGGCAAGGAGGTGGAGGGGAGATGGTACCACACCCACCTCGTCGCCCGCGACGTGCCGTCCGCGCTCTCCCTCGACGTCACCGCGGACCCGGATTACGACATCGACGACCCGTCCCCCCTGCAGGGCCTGCCGACGGTCGAGATAGTCATGTCCTCCCCAGGGGCGTCCGCCATGGTCTCGATCGACGGCCACAACATCGGCCAGAACGGCGACCTCGAGATCTTCGCCGAGGGGCTTGGCACCCTCACGAGGGTCTTTCTTTCGGGCGGGACGCTGCACGTCGAGGGGGACATCGACACCCTGCTGATGCGCTACTCGGACCTGCCACTTCGTGAGGAGTTCCAGATCGACTCGCTCGAGATATACGCGGAGGACGTGGAGCACCTGACGGTGAACATCAGGATGACCGTCGGTGCGCTGCCAGTGATATCGGTCGACGCCCGCAGGTCGGGCGACGTCAGGATGGACCTCGACTTCGAGATCGACCTGATGGGCGGTCGCGACGGGAAGGCCGTGCTCATCGACATATCGCACGACGGCTGGTTGCCGGGCGTCGGGACGATGGGCGTGAACGACATCTCCCTTGAGGGGGGAAAGGAGCACCTGCTGGTGCCGGACGCCATCTCGACGGTGCTCCTGACCCTGCTGGGCTGAGGTGATCATGGATGATGTACGGGATGTCACGTAAGAGGAAAGCCGCGGTCGCACTCGCGATCGCCGTCGTCGCCATCCTCGTCGTCGCCTCCCTTTGGATCTTCGTCATCCCCCGAACGGAGATACGCGTCATGACGGTCTACCGCGAGGGGAGCACCGGCATCATCAATGTCCACGTCAAGCTGGAGAACAGGGGCACCGTGAACGCGGAGCAGGTGAACGTCCACGTCCTCGTTATGAACTCGACGCGGACATTCCTCGACGAGTCCGATGAGGTCTCCCAGATATCGCCCCGCGATGCCCACGAGTTCAAGATGCACTACGTCGGGAACCAGCACGAGGACTACGTGATCGAGGTCACGGTCGATTTCGACACGGAGAGCGAGCACTTCTCCCAGACGTTCACGTACACGCCAGGGAACTACATGACCGAGGTCTTCGAGGAGACGATCGAGAAGGTCCACCTCTGAGGTGGGCCACCACCGATCCCGCCTGTTCAAGGCGTTCTCATCGATCTCCGCCAGGATTCCGACGTGAGCGGGGGAATCACGGACATCCTCCTGTTGCCGTCATTCTACGAGGCCTCGTCCCGTCCTAGGCCCCCCTTTCGAAGGCGCCTGCTCATGCATGGGCGATAGGAAGCTGGGAACATCCGATAATTATTAAACATCCAACGATATACACCCGCGGGGGTGAGGATCTGACCTGCGGACACACCTCGGCGACCGGAAAGGCATTCCTGCGCCCGATCGGCACCGCCTGCTCGACCGTGGATAGACGCAGGTACTGCGCCGACTGCGGCCTCGTCCGCGAAGACACTGGCAGGGGAACAGTGTACAGGATGCTGAGGGAGCTCGGGCTGCGCGTGCCGAAAGGAAGGGGTGGTGCAGGAAACAGTACGAGAGGATCGAGGTTTCTGGTCCAAACGAGGTCTGGATCGCCGGACACGACAACGTTGTGGATTGGAAGCAAAGGTTCGAGATTTACCAGACGCTCGACAGCACACTCCAGGTACGTACCATACATGATGTCGGCGATGGACAGGACTGCGTTCACGACGCTACGTTGCTACGAAGGTATGCTCTCGGAGCGGACTCCGATTGTGTTGCACACCGACAATGGCATGAGTTCGCGAACCGTGATGCATTCGCGTTCTCGAGGAGTGCGAGGTCCCATGGAAGCACGGCCCTGCGCGAACAGCCAAGGCGCAGGGCCTCGTCGAGCGTCTCGTGAGGACGCTCAAGGAGGAGTGGCTGATGTGGAAGGAACCGACGGACACGGTCGAACTGCAGAAGAGCCTCGACGAGTTCAGGTGGAGTACCACACGCGACGGGACCACTCCGCTTTGGATTACCAGGTTCCAAGGGAGGTGTGCTATGCCAGGATCGAAGGATAGATTTATGAGGGACGAATCCTCCGATATTTACGTGTGCAGAACAGACGGGGCAATACATCGTGATCCTTTTCTACGGAAAATCGGATCGAGGAGGGGGATTAAGATGCAAAGGTATATGCTAATAGTATCCACGTTCGTATTCTTATCGATCGCCCTGTCGGGATTGTCATCTGCGAGTACCATCGTCGTGGATGATGACATGGAGCCCTGGGCGGACTTCGCGACCATCGGAGAAGCCATCGATA
>JAKEGO010000167.1 GCA_022615805.1 Thermoplasmata archaeon | reverse complement strand
TCGCGAGGCGCTGCCCCACCTTGCCTTTACGCGTCTTGCTTGCCCCACGATAGCAACCCGTGGGCATCGGCGAAGCGGGTAATAAATTTTCCGGCGCTGGCGGGGGTGCTGGTCGGTCGTTGAGGATATGGATCGACCGTCATGCAGATGGTGTTCCCTCGATGAGGATCATCGAACTAAGAGAGGGCTGCCACGCCATCGAACGTCGTATGCCTTGCCGTCCTCCCGTCCATGTCGACGAGGACGGCGTGCAGCTCGGGCGGCGCCTGTCCGGGGTTGATGCAGACCGTCCGGCCGAGCCGCGCCCACCACTGGCCCGACCTGTGCGGCGCCTCGTGGACGTGGCCGTGCAACGAGAGGGGCGGCTGGTGGCGCTCGATGAACGCCCTGATCGCGAGGCTGCCGACGTGTCCCCTCTCCACGACGTCGAGCGGCGTGCCGTGCGGCGGCGCGTGGAACGCCATGATGGTCCTCTCAGGGTCCTCGGGAGCGAGTCCCGCCAGGTCCCTTTCGATTGTGTCGCTCCTGTCGGCGGGGTCCAAGACGACGCTTCTACGCTCGGGCCACGTGACGTAGCCGTCGTACCTGTCGTCGTCGTTGGTCCTGTCGGCGTCGTCGAACTTCTCCCAGTCCTTCAGCGGGAACGGCGTGACATCGACGAAGCCGTAGCCGAAGAGCCGCCATCCGCCGCCGATATCGATCGTCCGCCCGTTCGCATCCACCATCAGGCCGCTGTCCCCGACGAGGTCCCACGTGGCGCGGTGGTCGTTGTTCCCCGGGATCACGTACACGGGGACGGCCATGGCCGTGACGGCGGGCTCGACGACGTCCCTGAGGAAGGCGGGCTGGTCGGTCGACGCCCCCGCGGGAAAGAGGTCGCCCCCGATGACGACGGCGTCTGGCGACAGGCGGGCTGACTGGCTGGCGAGCCGTTCGTAGAGGCCGGCGTTGCCGTGCAGGTCTGACGTGAAGAGCAACCTCATCCTCTCACTCCATGCCATTTTCAGGGCGCTCGCTCCTCCCCGCCCATGCGGGCGATGCCGCGCCATGAGCGTCACTTCTCGACGTATATCGCCGGCTTGAGCGGCAGGGCCTGCTTCGCCTTCCCCATCGGGTCCTCGGACTCGCCCTCGGTCCATACGCGGACCGGGCAGCCGAACTCGGCGGACAGGAATGCCGCCTCCGCGGCCAGTTTCGAGCGCTCCTCGTCCACGGTGAGATCGTAGGAGGTCCGCAGGTCGATCATCCGCTGGACGATCCTGGGCACCGCCTTGCCCATCCTACGCGCATCTGGATCGGCCATGACCGCCTTCATGACGTCGTCGAACCTGGCGCCGCCTTCCGCGATGGCGGCCCTCACCAGGGCGAGGACATGCCACTTCCAATCCGCGGCGGTGAAGACGTGGACGGCCCTGACATCCCCGCCGATGAGGCCGATGACCTCGCGCAGGTCCTCCATCAGGTCGATCAGGAGCGACTCGGCGTCGATGGCCTTCCGGTCGATCGACGCGGGGTCGACATCGGGGAGGCGGCTCAGGGATACCATGCCCTTGCCGCCGGTCCGGGACCACGCCTCCTCGCAGACATGGGGCGCGAAGACCGACAGCATCTGCGTCTGGAAGGCGATGAACCTCTCCATGACGGCGCGGTCGGGCTCCCCCGCCCTGCGGAGGTACCACCTGAGGTCGCGCTGGAGGTCGAAGTATCCCCGCTTCAGCGCCGCCCTGAACTCCATGGAATCGCAGTGGCCGCAGAAGTCGGCGAGTGTGGCGTCGAGGACCGCGGAGAACCATGCGTCGATCGGGCGCTCCGCGTCCGTCCCCTTCCCCATGGTCTCGACGGCGAAGGCGAGCCATGCCGCGAGGCGGTCGTCGGTGGAGTCGGCGAACTCCGCGTCGAAGTTCGGGTCGTCGAGGCCGTCCCCGCCGTTGGCGAGGGTCAGTCTGAGGACGTCGGCACCCCACCTGTCGAGCGCGGCGCGCATGGTCATGAAGTTGCCCGCGGACTTGCTCATCTTGGCGCCGCCCACGAGGATCCACCCGTTGACGCCGAACCCGCGGGGCCACAGCCCGCGGTCGAAGACGCCGACGTGGTTGAATATGCAGAACGAGAGGTGGTTCTGGATGAGGTCCTTGCCGGAGATGCGCAGGTCCATCGGGTACCAGTGGAGGAACGAACGCCTCATCGCCTCGATGGCATCGACCGGGGCGCCCGTCGCCCGGGAGACCTTCTCCGCCGCGCCCACCCCCAGGAAAACGTGGTCGAAGAGCTCGTCCCGGACCGCCTCCTCCGGCACATCGTCCAGCAGGTGGGATATCGTGTAGAACGCCATGTAGATCGTGCTGTCGGAAAGGGACTCGATCATCCACTTCCCGTCCCACGGGAGCCTCGTGCCGAGGCCGAGCTCCCTCGTGCACGCCCAGTCGCGGAGCCACCCGAGCACGTGCTCGAACTGCTTTCTCGAGACCTCGGGGTACAGGTCCATCCCGGCGAGGCACTCGCGGGCGAGCGCCTTCCACCCCGCGTCTCCGTAGGCCAGGAACCACTGGTCGGAGACGATCTTGACGATGGAGGGCGTCAGGCACCGGCATACGACCCGGTTCGAGAGCTCGTACATCAGCGACGCCTCTCCGCTGGCGAGCATGGCCGCCTTGATGGCCTCCTTGGCCACCTCGACGGGCATGCCGGCGTACTCGCCGCAGTTCTCCTTCATGACGCCGGTGTAGAAGCCTGTCTTGTATATCTCGTGCTTCGCCTCGAGGAGCCTGTCGCGCTCGTCCTGGCTCCGGATGCCCATGCGCTCGCATATCTCCTTCGCGGGGAGCGGACCCCACCCCCCGGACTCGATGATGGGGATGGCCTCGACGCCCCTCACGGCATCGGGGTCGAGCCCCCACCGCCTCGCCCCCTCCACGCCCCGCTTGATGTCCTGGAGGGCGATCCAGTCGTCGGGCGCGTCCGAGGGGACAGATGTGACGATGCCGGTGCCCTTGTCGGGGTCGGTGAAGGTCGATGGCAGCACCGGGATGCGGCGCCGGATCATCGGCGCCACCGCCTCCCGGCCTATGAGGTCGGAACCGCGAACAGTCCCCTTCCTATTGACGGCGTGAGCCTGTTCCGCGAGCTTCTCCACCGCGGAGGCGCTCGCGATCCACGTCTCGCCGTCCACTTCGGCGACGGCGTAATCCACGTCCGGGTCGATCCACAGGTTCGTCTGCCCGAACACCGTCTCCGGCCTCAGGGTCGCCGCGACCAGGAAGGACCCGTCGTCCATCCTGAACTTCAGCACGGTGAACTCCTGGGGCATCTCCCCCTCGCCCTGGATGCGGTCGTGATCGCCGACCGGCGAGCCGTCCTTCGGGCACCAGACCACGGGATGCCTTCCCCGCCTCACGAGGTCGCGCGCCCGGAGCCTCCGGAACTGCCACCCGATGAACGCGTCGTAGCGCGGGTTGAGAGACGTCGTTATGAAGGACCTGCGCCAGTCGACGCTCCCTCCGAGGCGCTGGATGTCCGCCCTCACCTCCCCGGGGAAGTGGTCGACCCAATGCTGGGGGTCGCCGAACCTCGGCATCTCCGCGTCGGGGATGCCCATCTGGCGCAGGATCGATATCTGCCTCTCCTCCCCCCTGGCGACGCGCCCGGCCGCCGCCACGATGGGCGTGCCGGTCGCGTGGAAGGCGAACGGGAAGAGGACGTTGAACCCCCGGAGGCGCTTGTACCGCGCCATGAAGTCCGTGCGCGAGTACGTGAGGGCATGGCCGAGGTGCAGGAGACCGTTGACGTAAGGGTATGGCACGTTCAGGAAGTACTTCGGGCCGTCGCCGGGCTCGGCCTCGAAGGCTCGGGCCTCCGCCCAGGCGCGCTGCCATCTCCTCTCGATATCGCTCGATGTCATGTCGTCGCTGGTTAAGGCGGAAGACCCATATTAAAAGGGTTCTCTCGCCGTGCCGCGGTGCTGTCGACCAGACGTTCTTCGAACCTCGGAAGAGACGCGTCGGGACCGGACCACGACGCGGTCGGGCCATCTGGCCCGTGCGACGGACGCGGATGTTATGGCCGATCGTTCCGTTCGTTCGGGCTTTGACCGAACGGCGCCGAGGGCGGGCTTCGGCAAATTTATATAGCCCCTAGGACCCTTGGCCGCATCTGAAAGCCACCAGGATGGATGGAGGTGCCAGCGTGACGAGGACAGCGACGCTCATCGGGAACATCCCTCCGGGGGGATCCGGGTACCCGCCCTTCCGACCGGTTACCGGAGGTCCAGCCTGTATCGACCAGGGCGCCCTCGGTCCCCTGGCCTCCATGTGGCACATCGCCATTCCGCAATTCGATCTCAATATCTCGAACCACGCCCGCGCCGCCGCAAGGCCGGGATCGGGGTCCGCGCGGACCCCTTTCGTACGGGGGTGATACCACGGTTGACATGTCGAATGGGAACAACGGGAAGATGGAATGCCGCTCCGAGCCGTCCTCGTTCTGCGTTTCCCTGACGTACCCGGATCCGCCGGCGCGCGTCATGAGCGACCGCGTCGAGGACTTTATTGAGACGGTGGGCAGGGCGGACATCTCGTGGGTGAACAGCACGGTCTGCGACCTGAAGGAGGACGCGCTGAGGATCTCGAAGGAGTTCGGGTTCAGCGGCGATCTGGTGATGACCCTGCTATCCGATTCCGATGAAGCGGACGACGCGGAGTACGAGGACGATGACACGGAGATGGGGATCAAGATACCGGTCATCAGGGTATCGGCGCTCGATGTCCACACCTATCCCCTATTGATATTGATCAAGAGGAACTTCATCCTGACCCTCCACACGAAGGAGGTCGTCCGGCTGAAGAAGTTCTCCAGATACGCGGAGACCTTCATGCGCAAGATACCTCCAAATGCCCTTCCCCCGGACCGCATCACGATGGCCCTGCACAGGATCCTGTCGGAGAACAACGAGCGCAACTTCGACGGCCTCAGGACGATCGAGGACGAGGCGGACAAGATGAGCAAGCAGCTCGCGGACCCGACGGCGTCGCGGCAGACGCTCGCTCGCGACATCTACCAGATGAAGCATGCGCTCATATCCTACCTGGACGCGCTCTGGAGCACCCTTGACGTCATGCACTCCCTCCGCTACGGCGACGCGGACCTGATAACGGACGACCCGGCCCTGCTCTCTCGGCTGGAATCCCTCGTCATCGACATACGCGGACAGATCTCCCTGAGCGAGCACATGTCAGAGGTCCTGGCCTCGGGGCTCGAGGTCCTGCAGTCCATCTACAACAACCAGCTCCAGATCATGAACAACAGGCTCTCGATGGTCATCACGTGGCTGACGATACTGGGGACGGCGGTGCTCGTCCCGAACACGCTCGCGACAATATTCAGCAATCCCGCCTACCAGATGGGGCCCGAGGACGCGGGATGGTACAGCGCCCTCATGGTCGGCTCGACCATTTTCGCCACGGTCATAACGGCCTTCATCCTGTACATATCGGGTTGGCTCCCGAAGAAGGTCGAATAGCATAGCCGGGTCGGAGGAGACGCGGGTCCGACGATGGGAGCATCAGGTGGCTCACATGTTCCTTCGTACACGGTGACGTGCTGAAGTGAGACGGATTCCATCGCCGCCCGCCTCGATAGTGACCACCCGGACGTCCGCCGAGGCACGCGGTCCCTCCCATCCGACCTCGACATCATCTTCCTCGACGGCAAGGTTGGAGACCATCGAAAGGCTGTCCTCGGAAGTCGCCCCGAACGGAGGGCGCACATTCAGGGGACGAAAGAGCGAGAGCCCCCTTCCGCGTAACGGAGAAGGACATGGCACCGCTCACGGCGACATCCTCTTGCCGGATCGACGGCCATCAGCCTTAATGTCACAAACGGACCGACGTCTTTCGATGGAGAACGAGGACGGGGACCGTATTCCTGGAGGTGTCCTTCCACTACCGAATCCTCGGATAGGCCACGCATCGATTCGAAAAGAAGTGTGCCGGATCGCCACCGGTTGAGGTGCACCTCCATATTTCGGAACAACGTATATATCGAGTGAGGACTTGTGAGAAACAGGCATCGGCAGACGATCCGTCCTCCAATGTCGGGACATCAGGCCGTCGCGATCCGATTGAGCACGGGGGACACCAAAGGGTCCCATCGTGACCTTCGCCGAGGGATTTCTAGGCCGTGCCTGAAAAGAGCCGACTAGAGGAGACCATCGACAGGCCATATGGCCATGACGAATTCCGAAGGGTGTGAGAAGATGAGATCGTACATGAGAGGGACCGTAGCGGTGCTGGGCATGATCGTTGCCCTGATGACCGCATTCGTGACATTTGGGGCGAGCGCGCAGGCGCAATCCATCGACATCTCTGGCCTCCAGATATTACCCGACCCGGGATATACCTGCGAGAACACGACGATAGGTTTCAATGTGACGAACGACCTGGGCGGGATGGCCGATCTGATCCGGGTCAGCCTATCCGCAAAGAACGCCGCGGGAGGCGTCCAATGGCAGTCGAACATAACGATGCTCGCCGATGGGGCGACAAGCCTTCAGTCGTTCGAATGGTCGTATCCCGACGAGGGGACGTACGATATCTCGATCGTCGCGTCCGGTATGGGATACGTGACGTCGGAAGCGTCGATATACACAGTACTTCCCTGCGCCCCCCATATTTCCCTTGGCGCAATCGGATTCACACCGTCGGGACGGGAGCCGTTCGACGAAGGCACCGTTGCTGTCGAAGTGATGAACGACGGTCATTTGACGGCCTACAAGACCACAGTCGCGGTGCAGGTCTCAGGGCCCTACCCGGACACGGCTACCGAGTTCCTGGGCTCCACTGTGATCCCGCTCATAGACAGAGGAGAAAGCGACAATCAGGAGTTCTTGTGGACGCCCATCTCCAGCGAGGGCGTCTACAACGTTACAGCGATGGCGATATCGGACACCGGGGTGATGGTGGCCCGTCATGCGATGGTAGTGGTGGAATTCGCCCACCCCGACACGGTGTCCATAATCGGACTTCGCATGAACCCATTCCCGGCACGGCACGGACTGAATGGAGAACTGACGGTCGCGCTGCTGTTCCGCGGCAACTGGACGGCCATGCCGATGAACGTGAGCGCCCACGCGCACGGCCCCTTCACGTACGA
Organism: Thermoplasmata archaeon; assembly: GCA_022615805.1. Taxonomy (GTDB): domain Archaea; phylum Thermoplasmatota; class JAKEGO01; order JAKEGO01; family JAKEGO01; genus JAKEGO01. Next base: position 1,987 of record JAKEGO010000167.1, on the reverse strand, counting down.
TCTCGGCAATGGAACCGTCGATGCGCTCGAGCCCGATGGCACGGCCAACGTGACCTTCGCATGGCCCGCCGACATCGATCCTGCGAGATACAACATCTCCATCGCGGTGCGCGGATCTGGGACAACGACGATGGCTACCGCCGGAGAGGGGATATGGCAGCTCGCCGGCGCAAAGACCTTCCTACCCTCCAACTTCAGGCTGGAGATCAGGGGGCTGAGGTTCGAGCCGTTCCCCGCGGTGCCTGACGAGGACGTGACCATCTCTGTCCTATTGGAGAACTCGGGCGACCTCGAGGCGCCTCCGGCCACGCTCACCATGACCGCGGAAGGCCCGGGCCTGGCATACTCGAGCACGCGCACGACACCCGCGATCGCTGCCAGCGGACGGAGTACCGAGGAATTCGATTGGCACCAGCCCATCGCCCCCGGCGAGTACGTCGTGCGGGCCTACCTGGAGGACGGCAGCGGCGCACAGAGCATCCAGGAGACCTTCTTGATGATGCCGTCCGCAAACGGAAGCGCGTGGACGCACGTCAACGGCACAACAGTCTTCAACTACTATCATTATTACGACAACGCGACAGATACCAACGGGACTGACGACCATAACCTGACCATCACTACGGAGGAGGCGGATCCGTCCGCCTCGGGCCTCTCCGATCCGGTGGTGGCGGGAGGCGTCGGGGTGGCGGCTGGCGCACTGATGTCGGTGCTTATCATCGCGTTCTTCCGGCACATGGGAGGGAAGGGGAGCGTCAGCTCCAATCCGTTCTACGGGGGCAAAGGCGAACGTGCATCGGGGATACGGGGCCACCGCGATGTCGGAGGCTACCGCTCGGTCGACACGGACTCCGATGGCGCAGACATCGCCATCGACGAGCCGGGGGTCCACCGCGGCATCGTTTCCCCGCGCGATGCGCAGACGGGGCAAGCCTCCGGCAGGATGGCCATAAACAAGAAGGGCTTGCCCGGGAAATCGAGCACGAAAAAGGATAATGCTGCCTCTCACAGGAGCAGCAGCGACACGGGGCTGGCTCATGTCGAGAGCGGATCCGCCAGGATCGACAAGACACCGGCGCGCATCTCCACTAATGTGAGCGTCCCCAAGCAGACGCAGGGCGCGACCTTCGGCGAAAAGGTCAACGCCGGGCTCCAATCAACCGCAAGCCTATCCGGTCCCCCACATGGAGATCTCGACGGGGACGGGACCAACGAACCCCTCGGCATGGCCATAAACGAGAAGGGCCTGCCTGGCGAGAAGAAGCCGAAGCCATACGGTCCCACAAATCCTAAACGGACCACTGACGGAGAGCCGCTCGACGATGACAGCGACGATGACGGCGTACCGGAAGCGGATGCCGCGGTAGCTGGCAACCCGATCGGCGGTCTCACCATTAAGGGCGGCAAGAACCCAAAACTTACGGGCGCCAGCAGGGCATCCGGCGGAGAGCCTCTCGATGAAGACAGTGATGGAGACGTCGTTTCGGATAGCGAGGAACGGAAGGGTACGGGTGGATGGGACCTCGCAACGAACAAAGGCGGCATTGACGAGGAGCAGACCCGCAAGGGGTGGGACGGCAAGGTCAAGGGCAGCGGGGTCGTCGATGAAGGGGATGCCTCTGGTCGGCGAAGGGTCGAGGTCCTGAAGTCGAACAAGCAGGGAGACCCGGACGCCAATCGGTGGAAGGCCCCCGAGCTCAACAGCAACTCCGACAAGGTATCCGAGAACTTAGACTTCGAAAAGGGTGACAAGCCAACGCAGGAACAGTTCGGGTCGACGATCGACAGCCCCGCCTCCAAGATACGCGAGAGCCCCACCAAGGCTTCCACCGGAAAAACTTCGGTTCGCGAAAGCCCCACCGAATCCTCGGGCGTCAGAGAAAGTCCCACTATGCCGCGTGATGCTGCTTCAGGGCAAGCGACTGGAAAAAGGGGAGAATCCAACGCCCCACGCGATGTAGCTACTGGACAGTCCTCGGGCAAGAGG
>JAKEGO010000166.1 GCA_022615805.1 Thermoplasmata archaeon | reverse complement strand
GTCTGGGTCATCCGGGAGGGCACGAGGATGGCGATGGAGGCCCCGCCTGCCATCCACGAGACGCTGGAGCAGGCGGTCTCCAGAGCGGTGGCAAACAGCGAGAACGTCACCTGGCCGAGGAGGAGCTGGATCCTGACCGAGAGGCGGGTGCAGAGGAGGCTGACGGACTACATGGAGAAAGAGAGGGACGCTACCGTCTGAAGCGTACTGGCAACCCTTTTCTATCGGTAGTATCAATCCGTCCCGTGGACCCGCTGCTCATCGCCTCCGGGCTCGTGGCATTCCCACCCGCGATGCTCGTCTTCTTCCTCTATCTCAACCCATACTATGACCGGCTTCGCGAGGACTGGGTCTTCTTCGCCTTCGTCTTCGGGATGTTCCTCGGCCTGCTCGGGGGGGCTTTCCACCTGCTGGTCGGGACGCAGAACGTCCTGCTGATACCCCCGTTCGACGTCGTCCTGCTGACGACCTTCCTCAACGCGGGGCGGTTCCGGGGGAAGCGGCATTCCGTGTACTACGGGCTGTCGATGGGGATCGGCTACGCCGCGATGGCGTTCATAATGTGGGTGGTCCTCTTCTTCGAGCGTTCCGGGTCGTCGGGGTGGAACGTCGGCTATTCGTTCATCGTGGCCATCCCGTTCGCGTTGATGTATGGCGCGATCGGCGGCTACCTCGGCCGGGGTTCGGCGACCAGGCGGCCCGGAGGGCATGGCCTCAGGGCGATCCTGATGATGCTGCCGTTCTACGTCTTCATCGACATGCTCTCGTGGGAGGGCGTGGAGGGGGCGGTGGTCCTGGCGCCGGTAGCGGGGCTGTTCGTGTACAGCCTCTTCCTCTACAACTTCACCTCGGAGTCGGTCCTTCCCAGGGGGATGGTCAAGGCCCGTTCGCGTTCCCGGAGCAGGTAACGTTGATGAGATGCGCGTGGTCCGGTTCCGTTATCCGCCGCGTTGCGACGAGGATGCCGTTGGTCTCGTCGTACGGCACGATACCGTACCAGTAGATGACCATCCCGGGCCCGAATATGTCGCGGTACGGCTCGAGCTGCTTCCTCAGGTTGTTCCTGACCTCGATGGTGTCCCCGAAGCTCGCCTTCGACTCTACCCACCGCACCTCGCTCCCGCGGACGTAGATCGGCCGCTCGAGGAGGAAGTCGGGGGTCTTCTGGAACTCCTTGCGGAGGTCGGCCTCCCGCCGGTAGGTCAGCCCGAGGCCGTCTATCCACTCGGCGAGCTTCGCCTCCCCCATCTCCCCGCGCTGGCGCTGGAGCTCGTGGCCCTCCGGGCTGTAGAGCCTGTCGGCGGCGACGACCTCCGCCATCTCCCTCCGGAGGCGCTTGGTCGGCGCCTTCGACGGGTCGTGTACGAAGTTCTGGAAGGTCTTCCGCCCGATGCCGTCGAGCCTGAGGATGAGCATCGCGGTGAGCACCGGGGGGAACTCGATCTTGCTTGCGATCTGCTGGAAGGTCATCCCCTTGCGCCACCAGCGCCGGAAGGCGGGAGCGCTCCTGGCGACGTTGTGGAACTCCTTCTTCACCTCGCGGACCGTCCGTTGTGTGTATATGACGAAGAGGAGTTCCTCGTCCAACTCCGAGCTCAGGCGTTTCACGTCGTCCATCGTGCGCAACTGGCGATAGATTCGGACGTAATCGTGCTTCGAGAACGTCAGCGAGTCGTTCACCCTGTCCATTCCTCCGCCATTCCAGGGTCTGCGAATCCGGCTCACCCGTATAAATGCCTTTGCACGGGGCACTGCCGTGTTGCATGATCTGGCCATCGGGTCACCGTTCATTGGGATTGAGCCAGCGGTATTGATAGCTAATCGATGATATTACATGGATCGCCAGGCCAGATGTCGACGGATCGTGCAACAGAGCACACGGCACAAGGCCTTAATACCCCGGCGTCATGGGATGCAGGATGGTCCTTCGAGTGGCCGTGCTGTTCAGGGACCGGTGCCAGCCCAAGCAATGCAGCACCGAGTGCGTCAGGTTCTGCCCGCGCGTCCGTGCGGGGGTAGTGGAGACCATAGCCCCCGGCGAGAGGGGGAAACCGGTGATCTCGGAGGAGCTCTGCATCGGCTGTGGCATCTGCGTCCACAAGTGCCCATTCGATGCCATACGCATCATCGGCCTCGCCGATGAGCTGGAGGAGTACCTCGTCCACCAGTACGGGGAGAACGGGTTCCGGCTCTTCCGCCTCCCGACGATGCAGGAGGGCCGCGTCGTCGGGCTCCTCGGCCAGAATGGCATCGGCAAGACCACGGTGCTCAACGTCCTCTCGGGCGGCCTCGTGCCCAACCTGGGGGCCATCGACCGGACGGATGGAGAGCCATCCTGGGAACCGGTCGTGGAGCGATTCCGCGGCACCGGCCTCTACGCGCACTTCAGGGCCGTCGCGGACGGCGGGCTCGCGGTCGCGGTCAAGCCGCAGTACGTCGACAGGATGGGCCGGGTCCTCAAGGGGACCGTCCGGGAGCTGATGGAGAGTGCGGACGAGAGGGGGGCGGTTGACGAGGTCGTCGAGCTGCTCGGGCTCACGAGGTTCCTCGGCACCGACGTCAAGGCGCTGTCGGGAGGGGAACTGCAGCGCATGGCCATCGGCGCGACGATGCTGAAGGACGCCGACATCTACATGTTCGACGAGCCGTCTTCATACCTCGACATCCACCAGCGGATGCGCGCCGCGGACGCCATCCGGACGATGACCGCGCAGGGCCAGGTGCTCGTCATCGAGCACGACCTCGCGATCCTCGACTTCATCTCCGACCTCGTGTACGTGATGTATGGCCAGGAGGCCGCCTACGGCGTCGTCGCCGAGCCGCGCTCGGTTCGGAACGCCATCAACGCCTACCTGAACGGCTACCTCAGGGAGGAGAACATCCGGTTCCGCGACTACGGGATCGTCTTCGAGGTCCACCCCCCCAGGGAGGAGTGGACCGCGCCGACGATGATGACC
>JAKEGO010000165.1 GCA_022615805.1 Thermoplasmata archaeon | reverse complement strand
GTCGAGGGTCTCGCACCAGGAGGCGCCCATGATCTGCATCGCCGCCGTCACCGCAAGGAGGTCGTCGTCCCCCTCCTGCTCCTTCATCCGGCGGACGCGGATGAACCGGCCGGGCATCAGCTCGCCGTTCTCGACCGCCTGCCGCGCCTCCGCCATCAGGCACGAGAAGTACTGGCACGCGCTGATCTCCAGCGTCACCGCGAACTCCTCGCGGAAGTCCATCCGGTCGGCGCGCTCGCCGAGCACCTTGCGCCGGTACTCCTCGACTGTGATGAACGCACCTGCGTCGCGCTGGGCGATGAGCCATTCCAGGTCCCGGACGTACGGGGAACGCCTCTTCCGTAGCCGGGCAATGAGGTTCTCCACCTTCCCCGCCTCGCGGGCCTTCCTGTTTATCTCCGCTGGGCCGCCGTACCTCTCCACGACGGCGAGAAGTTCGTTCACCAGCCTGTTTCCCGGGTCCATCAGGAAGTCATTGACCTCCCTGAGCCGGGCGTCGTCGATGGACAGCCTCTCGCGCAGATCGGACGTCATTCGCGTTCCTCCGGCGCCTGTATGACCCTCGCTGGGACGAACAACGGGCGGCGGGTCACATCTGGTGGATGGCGATAGGGTTTCCGGGATATTAAGTCTTGTAGTGAGCTTCCGCTCAGTCGCCGCGTGGGGCCACAGTGTGGCCCTCCACCATGAGCACGATGGTCCTCTCCTCCGCTCGCGTCCGGTGCTCCACTCCCCTCGGCACGGTGAACCCCTGGCCGGGCGCGAGCCCGACCGTCCTTTCCGGGAGGTCAAGCATGAGCCGCCCGCTGACCACGTAGAAGAACTCGTCCTCCCTGTCGTGGTGATGCCAGTGGAATTCCCCCTCGAAGACTCCCATCCTCACGAGGCAGTCGTTCACGCGAGTCAGGGTGAAGTTCGTCCATCTCTCGGGCGTCGAACCGGCCCGCTCGACGACGTCGATAACCTTCAGATGGCATGGGTCGTCCATCGCACTCCCCGTCCCGGATGGCCGTCCAGGCTTAAGAACGCTTCAATCGTCGGGTGATGGGCGCCCGGGCGGTTTCCTTGAAGGAGCCCATGCCCCGAATGTGCCATTGGAATCGGGAAAACGCGCCTTTCGCGCCTACCGGGCCGATGATAGATACATTTATAGACATCGAACTTACTGGCCGATGGGGGAAGGGTCACTCTGCCTTTGCTATTCAGCATGTGGCAGCGTGAGGTAGGGGGATAGCGCACCAGCCATCGAGCTGGCGCGGGACAGACGAGGTGATGGCACATGCCGGGGAAAGCATCAGGTCTGAAAGAGCGCCATTTCAAGGTATATCCCTGGGAGGACACGCGCCACCCTCGTGATCGCAACATCGCAATCAGGGAAGTGATACCCATGGACAGGATGCAGAGGACGTTCGTGATCTTCGCGCTGGCGATCCTCGTGGGGACGGCGTTCTTGGCCGCCTTCGCGACGGCACTCGGTGGAGACCCCCTCGAGGATGCAAGGATCGTGGACACCGTGGCCGTCAAGTGGCCGTGGGTGCCACAGTCCGACCTGCCGACGGTGCCGATGTCGTTCTATTTCGAGACGGAGGACGGATACCTGCTGAACCACGATCAGGCCGTTTCACTCGGCCTATCCCGTAAAAGGGTGTTCGTCGAGGACCGCGACGGCGACCCCATCGGCCTTTACGGCGTGGAGTCGATGGAGGACGGGACGTACGACGTGACCGTCTGGACCGACGACGGCGACCGCGGGACGGACGAGGCTTCCGTCAGGCTCGAGGGTCTCGGCCAGCCCCCCGACGGGCTGACGGTCCGTATCGACTCCGAGGTCCCGTCGATCTACAGGAGCCTCTATGACTCGTTCCGCAATCTCGGTATCGACCTTGACATCGACGAGCACGACCACTTCGTCACCGACGTCGTGCAGGTCGACGACGTGGACATCGAGAACGCCGTCATCCGGCTGCCCACGCGGGGAGAGCCCGCCTCCGTCTGGATCGCGGAGGACTTCGACCTCACGCTATTCGAGGGGCGCGACTGGACCGCGACGCGTATCCCGTTCATGACCGCCGATGACTTCGTCGAGTTCGAGGTCGACCACTTCGGCGCCTACGCCGTCTCGAAGGAGCCGATGCCCGACATCGAGCACGTATCCGTCTCCGGCGAGACATTCGCCGGCGATGAAGACCTGCCGCGGACGCTCATGGCAGACCCATCGGCCAAGGCCGACGCCGACATCCGCATCCTCGATGCCGATGGTAGGAATGCCTGGGAGGCCTCCGATGGCGCGCTAGTAGTGGGACCGGACCAGACCCTCAGGGGAAACGGCGAGATCGACGGCGACGTCCTGGTCTCCGGCGGCGTCCTCAGCCCCGGCAACTCCCCGGGCATCGTGACCATCGCGGGCGACCTGACGATATCGGACGGCGACGGGGACATCATCGACGACGATTACACGCCGCCAGGCTCCACGGGCGACACCGTGGGCACCCTCTACATCGAGATCGGCGGCGAGACCCCAGGCCCCGGCTCTCCGGTGACCGACGACGGCTACGACCAGATCAGGGTACAGGGGGACATCTCCCTCGGCGGAAAGATGATCGTCGACCTGATCAACAGCTACGAGCCATCGGTGGGAGAGACCTTCGACTTCCTCCTGATCGACACGGGATACACGGGTGCGATAACCGGGGACTTCTCGGACGCTGAGGGCCTCTTCGGCGAGCTGCCCGGTGACAGGTACTTCGAGATCGTCGAGGACACCGACAGGGTCTACCTCGAGGTGAAACAGGTGCCAGGCGGCTCCGACATCGACTTCTCCACGGGGAGTACGGAGGACGACAACAGCCTAGGGAAGGCCTTCAGCGCGTACTTCTCCGGCCACACGGCCACGGTCTCCGTGGACATCGAGTTCGCGGGCTTCGTGGACATCTCGGGCTCGGTCGGCGTGGAGCGAAGCTCGGGCCAGGTTACCATCGTAGCCTCCAACGTGAACGCCACCCTCGGTAACGCCTCCTACTCGGCGGGCGTCAGCGGCGGCGAGCTCGCCATCATGCTCAACGACTCGGGCACGAGGGCCGTCTACGCGACGGGCACCTTCGCCATCAGCGGCGGCGACCTCTTCGGCGCGGGCGGGACCATCACCGTCAAGCTCAACGATACTGGGACGACGTTCACGAGCGAGGACGTGACGGTCGGGTCGGTCACGGTGACGATCGACAGCCTTCCCAACGGCGCGGAGAGCGTCTCGGGCGTCGACCTGCAACTTTCCGTCTCGGACTTCGTCAGCATAGAGGCCGACCTCGGCTTCGCGATTGACGGAACGGACGTCAGGGCGACCGCGGACAACGTCGACGCGTCCGTGGAGGCTGGTTCGTTCTCCGTCGGTGTGACCGGCGGAAAGCTCGGCCTGGTGCTCGAGGACGGCGGTGCCATGGCCCTCGAGGCGTCTGGGACGTTCTCCATGTCAGGGGGTGGCTTCGCAAGCGTGACGACGGAATCCGTGCTCGTCAGGTTCAACGACACGGGCGCGTCCTTCACGGGGACCAACCTGGACATCGACGGGGTGTCGTACACATTCGCGGACATGCCGGCGTCCACCGACCTCATGGCGGTCTCGGTGACGGGTCTGGAGGCCGGGTTCGCCGGGTTCCTCTCCATCGGAGGCGACTTCGGCTTTAAAATGAACGGTGGGAGGGTCGAGGCGACCGCAGATTCTGCATATGCGAGGGTCGAGACCGGCACCTTCTCGGTGGGCGTCTCGGGAGGCACTATCGGGTTCGTCCTAAACTCTGACGACACCATGGCGCTCGAGGCTTCGGGGACCTTCGAACTCTCCGGTGGCAGCTTCGTCAACGTGACGACGGCGTCCGTCACCGTGAAGTACAACGACACGGGGGACGCGTACACGGGGACATCCATCGAGATAGACGACGTTTCCTTTAC
>JAKEGO010000021.1 GCA_022615805.1 Thermoplasmata archaeon | reverse complement strand
GTCGCTGTCGGCATCTCCCATGAGGTGGTCGTCGCCGGCACCGCCAAGGATCAGGTCTATGCCGTCCCCGCCGGAGACGGTATCCTCGCCGCCCGCCTCCGGGTCCAGGGTCCTTATGACGAACGACTGGCCGATGACGACTGCCTCTCCGTCGTCGCCGAAGATGACATCGCCTCCCCCTTCTCCGAAGATGACATCGTCTCCCTGGCCACCGTGGATCACGTCCGCTCCATCTCCACCCAGGATGGTGTCGTCACCATCGCCACCATATGCCCTGTCGTTGCCAGCCTGACAATAGATCTCGTCATCGCCGTCGCCTCCCATCAGCAGGTCGTTCCCCGCACCGCCGTCGAGGATGACCGAGCCGAAGTGGCCCCTGTCGCCGAGGATGACGTCGTCACCGTCGCCGCCCTCCACGCTATCGTCGTCGTCCCCTCCGGTGAGGCGGTCGTCCCCTTCGTCGCCGAAGACGGAATCGTCGCCATCATCGCCGAAGGCGACGTCGTCCCCTTCGCCGCAGTAGATCACGTCGTCACCATCGCCGCCGTGGATCCCATCGTCGCCAGCTCCGCCCAGGATGAGGTTGTCGCCGTCGTCGCCGGAGATCGTGTCGTCCCCGGAACCGCCGATGGCGTTCTCGATGTGGACGATGGCGCCGGTGCCGGTCGCCGTCCCTGCGCCCAGGTCGATCGTCACCGGGGTCGTGTACGGGGACATGTCCAGCGTGTCGACGCCGGAGCCGCCGTCGATGGTCCCGGAGATCCCCATGCCGTCCTGGATCGTGAACGTGTCGGCAACGGCACCTCCGGTCAGGTTCTCGAACGAGGAGAACGTCAGTACCGCGTTCAGGGAACCGCGGTCGGTCCCTGTGACGCACCATGCGTTGGTCTTGTCACTCCCGTGCAGAGTATCCGACGAGGACCCTCCGGTGAGGTGTTCCATGGACGTGAACGCAAGCACGCCGTTGACGGTTCCGGCATTATCGCCTGTGAGCCGCCATGCATTCGTGATGTCGTGGCCCATGAGGGTGTCGTGGCCGGTCCCGCCGTCCAGGCGCTCGAACGAGCTGAACGAGAGCCATCCGTTCAGCGCGCCGCCGGTGGACGTTAGGTCCCAGACGTTCGTGGCATCGGGCCCCTTGAGGACGTCGCTTCCGGCCCCTCCGACGAGGGCCTCGACGTTCCTGTCCGCGTGAGTCGCGACGTTCCCACCGTTCGTGACCGTCAGGCTCCCGGCCGCCGCCGAGATCGGGCTCACGGCCTGCGCGAAGGTCATCGTGTCGTATCCGGCGGCGGAGGCCTCGGCAACGGTGTCGGCGCCCCAGCCGTCGGCGAAGGCGTAGGTATCGTTGCCGGCGCCCCCTTCCAGGGTGTCGTTATCGCTGCCGCCGGTGAGGGAGTCGTTGCCGTCACCTCCGTAGAGGCCATCGTTGCCCGCTCCGCCCGAGAGCGTGTCGTTGTCGGCCTGACCGTAGATCCTGTCGTCTCCGCCCCCTCCTTCCAGGCCGTCGTTCCCGGCACCGCCGTCCATGGCATCGTTCCCGTCATCGCCCTTCAGGATGTCGTTGCCTGCGCCACCAGTGAGTTCGTCGGTGCCCGGACCACCAGCAAGCGTGTCGTGTCCCGACCCGCCGGCGAGGATGTCGTCGCCGGCGCCGCCCCTGAGGGTCGCCGCGCCCGAGCTGCCGTTCGCGTCGAGTTCGTCGTTGCCATCCCCACCGGTCAGGTCGATCGGACAGAGGACTCCCGTGAGGACGATCGTGTCCTCGCCGCTTCCCGCGTCCTGCGCCCATATCTTCGTTATGCGCGGGTAATCCTGGACGTAACCCAGGGCAGATATCCTGATCGTCTCGTTGGTCGCGATCCCCGAAACGTGCGAGATGTAATACACCTCGTTCGTTATGCCGTCGCTGCCGCGGTACGAGGCATGAACGCCGATATTGAGGCGCAGGGTCCCGTCGCTAAGCCTGGTCGCAAGCGGTGGCGGTGGCGGCGGTTTCGACGCCTGTGTCAGGTTGTAGAGCACGACGTTGATATAGGCCGTCTTGGTCCTGGTCCAATCGTCCCAGGTCGGCGCCCAGTACGTGAAGGCCAGATCTAGCCTGCACTGCGTCGAGGTGAGGTAAGCGTGACCGGTGAGGCCGAAGAGCCTTATCCCCAAGACATAGGCTCCGCCGTCGAAGTACCCGTAGAATCCGTTGTGCGAGAGCCTGATCTCGAGCGACCCTCTCGCACCGACGATGTTCGGGTCCAGGAGCGTGACGTCCAGCCTGAACGACACCTCGAAGAGGCCGTTCGACTGCAGGTACCCGGACATCTTGAACGTGAAGATGGACAGTATCTTGAACGTCAGGGGGTCGGAGCTGGGCACGTCGATGCGGAATATGCCGCTGTTGTAGGAGATGTTGACAGTCCCGCTGAGGACGAAGCCGAGGATGTTTATCTTGGCGTTCGCCACGGAGATCTGGAAGTAACTGTAACGGACCCCCTCGCGCCACGTCCAACGGCATGTGTTGAACTGGAGCGTGAACTGCCCCTGGATGTGGAATCCGTTGGCATGTATCCCGACGTTGCTGCTCCCGCCGAGAGTGAGCGTGAAGTTCAGCGCGATCCCGGGGTCCGAGCCGCCGTAGATGCCGCCGTTCCCGATGACGTCGAGACGCGCGCCGAAGACGGTCGCGGTGGCGTCGAGGGAGACGGAGAAGCCCTCGGCGGCACTGACGGACAGCTCCACGCTGCCCTTAATGGAGAACCCGCTGCCGAGGGTCAGCTGTCCGCCCATGAAGACCCTCACCGAGTACGCTGGGATGGTGACGTCCTCAAGGGTGGATTGCACGGTCCCGGTCGCCCTGTCGACCTGCCTCCTCTGGATGGTGGCCGCGGAGGACCTCGTGTTCAACTCGAGCTGGAAGATGCCGGAAAGGTTGAATCCGTAAGCGGAGAGGGTCTTGCTCGTGCCGCCTCCCATCTGGAGGGCGGCGACCACTCCGCTGCCGTTCGCGATGAAGTCGCCCTCGACCGCGATGCTTCCGAGGGGGCTGAGCGACACGAGGCCGTCCACGTGGAAGTCCACGTACCAGCCGTCGAGCTCGATGACGCCGTCGCCGGTGTTGCCGCTGCCGGAGTTGTCCGGCGTGCCCAGCGAGGCCGTGAAGGGTATCGACGGCTTCCCGTTGACCGCCGTAACCACGTCGTCGGCGGTGGAGGTCCCGTTCACTATCGTGATGTAAAGGACCTTGTTGCTCGGATCCGAATCGTCGTACTCCACGCCCACTGACGCGGCGTTCGGATCGTCGATGAAGGTGATGCTGACTCCGTTGTAGGCCGCCCCCGAAGCGTCCGCGGTCAACACGAGGTCGTTATCATCGCCCGGGATCGCGACCGCCAGCGAAGCCTTGGTGCCCGGCGAGCCGTCGGCGCCACCCGACGTCTTCGCATCTGGGCTGTCGAGGAAGATCTCGAGGTCGATGTTGCCGACGATCTCGACGATCACGTTCCCGTTGCCGTCGAGTATCCTGAAAGCCCCGCTCGCGGTGAACCTGAAGTATGTCCCGGCCGGGAGCGTCGCCGCGAGGTCGTCCTCCCCCAGCGTGACCTCGTCGCCGGTCGTGTTCACCTCGAGGGTCGCGGTGACGTACGCCTCCACCCTGGGTATCCCAAGGGACAGGTCGTCGGCGTCTATGGACGCGTAGACCGCCAGACCGTAGGTGCTGATGAGGAATGCGGCGTTCGCGAAGGATTTCGAAGACCCTCCGATGGATACGCCCACTCCGAGCGCGCCTCCCTCCGCGACGAGGTCGCCGCCCGGCGTCATCGCTATCTCGAGATAGAGCAGGCCGACGTCGAGCGAGTTGCCCAGGGCGCTGATCGTTGCCGGTTCGCCCGGGTCGATTCCGGTGAACTCGAACCTGAAGTAGGGCCCGGCATCGAGGTTCACTACCTGCCCGCCGATGGTCTCGTTCACCACCGCGGTGGCGTGCGTGTTCACTTCGAGAGACGCCTTCGCCGACAGGCCGATGCCCAGGTCGTCCAAGAGGTCGCACCCGAAGTCGACGCTCAGTGTCAGGATGCCCGCTATCCTCGTGGAGTCGATGAGCAGGGCGCCCATGGAATCGAACTCGAAGAGCGGCACGATGGGGTCGGCGTCGGGGTCGAGCGTGACTACGAGCGATGCGTCGAATCCGGTCTCGAGAGCTCCGTCATCGATGACGAAGTCGAAGGTGCCGTCGAAGATGATGCCGAGGAAGGTCATGTAGCCGTCGGCGTGGACCAGGAACGAATCCTCATCGATCGGAATGTCCTCGTCCGCGCCCTCGACGTTCCACGTGACGTACCGCGTGTCGTCGCTGATGTTGAGCAGGAGGATGAACTGCGCCTCGAGCTCGAAGCCGAAGAGGTCGTTGACCTTGTTGGTCAGGACCATCCTTCCGTCGGCGGCTCCGTCGCTCACGTGGGCGGAGCAGGCCCAGCCGGGGAGTGCGCCGACCGCCGCGACCACGGCGCTCCTCCGGGTCACGCCGCTCTGGATCCTGATGACCATGACGCCGTCCTCGATTCCGGCGGACGCGCTGCCGTCGGTGATGGTGCCGTCGTCGATGATCATGACCTCGATGTTATCGAACGCCGTGCCGGGTGTCCAACCGGAGGTGGCGATCGGGTTGACGGATGCGATGTCGATCACATCGTGATCGTCGGTGGCCCAGGCGTGGAACGACCCCTCGGCCTCGATGGCCGCCGCTATGTCACCCGCCGTGCTGACGCCATCGTCGACGAGGACGTAGAGGACGTGGTGGTACCTGTACGTGGTGTCGAGGTACGCGACCTCCTCACCGGCCTTGACGGCGTCGACGAAGATGACGTGCACGCCGTTCCAATCCTCGCCGGAGGCATCGGCCTCGAGGGTTATCTCGAGGTCGTTTGTCCGGGACCTGACGGTAGCGGTCGCCCACTCCTCCTCGTTGCCGGAGGCGCCACCCGCGGTGACCGTGGGGTTCATCTTCGCCATGTCGATGACGTCCTCGCCGTCAGTGCAAAGGGCCGTGAAGGTGCCCTCGGCCATAATGGCGACCGCCACGTCGGCCGCCGTGCTCACGCCGTCCTCCACCGTGATGCGGAGGACCTTGTTCAGGGGATCGGAGTCGTCGAACACCGCGACCTCCTCGCCGGCCGTCCCGCCATTCTCGAACCAGAAGGTGACGCCATTGTAGTAGGTTCCCGGCTCGACCGCCTGGATGAGGATCTCGAAGTCCCCCTCCGTCGAGATGATCGTCGCGTTCGCGCGTTCGGTCCGGCTCTGGATGAGGACATCGTTGTCCAGCCCCGGCGACCGCAACAGAGCTCGCGCTGCCGAGGCGTCGCTTCCGCCCTGCGTGTGGCTCCGGACGCCGGTGCTCAGGTCGAGCAGCAAGCCGCCCCACATGCCCTCGTCGCAGAGGGTGAACTCCCCGTCCGCATCGAGCCTGAGGCCGAAGAGGAAGGCGGTGCCGACCAGGTTGAACGACAGCCCAGCGTCCTTGTCCTTGACAATCTCGAGGAGGAAGTCCGAGAGGGTGAAGAGGTTCGAGTCGATGGTGAACCCTGGCAGCGAGAGGTTCTGGACGGAGGCCCGGGCGACGAAGTTCGGTATGAAGAACGTGATGCCGTCGGTGTTCTCGAACGGATTGAAGAACTCGATCTCGAACTCGAACCATGCGTCCTCGACGAGCCCCTCGATGTTGATACCGCCCTCGAACCGGAACCCTCCGTTGCGCTTGACCCCGCTGTCCTCGGGCTCACCGTAGCCCGGCGTGTAGGCACCGAAGAAGAAGTCGTGCGATGCTACGCTGGACGCCGCGGCCACGATCTGCTCCGGCAGGCCGAAGTTGTCGACCAGCCACTCGAGGAAGTGCTCCGAAGAGAGCATCGCCTCGAAGGCGGCGACCGGGAACTTGATCGTCAGGTCCGGCGTGTCCTCGTCGAGCAGGAACGCGAAGGTCTCCGCGGGGTCGTCGGGGAGGCCGAGGGCGCCAACGACCGCACTTGCGATGGGCGATGTCAGTATGTAGTAGAAGATCTCGTTGACGCTCGTCTCCTTCCATCCGGTCTCGATGCCTGCGGTCAAGCCCGCGAGCCACGGGATGTCCGCCTCGGCGCGGATGCCGTTGATGGTCCCCTCGATGAACGTGGTGCCGAGGTCGATGCCCAGGAGGCGTAGGTCGCTGTACCCCTCGATATATCCCGCGCCCAGGATGTCCATCAATCTCTGGAGCGCCTCTTCGCCGATGGTGTCCACGTCCTTCGGCTGAGACAGCCCGACGACGGAGCCGCCGGACAGTGCGGGCACCGTCAGCTCTGAGATCGTCATCAGGAGGAAGTCGTCGGACGTCTCCACGAAGAACGTGCCCTCTCGGTTGATCGCCCTCGCCACCTCTCCCGAGGTCGAGACGCCGTTCTGGATCATCACGGTGAGGGTCTTGGTGTCCTCGTCGTAGGCCGCCTCTTCGGAACCGGCCGTCGCGCCGTTCTGGAAGACGATGGTGACGCCGTTGTTCACCGCTCCGTACTCCCTCGAGGTCACGGTGAACGTCCACGACGGATCGTCGGTGGACGTTATCTCGGTCGAGGCCCGGGTCGACCCCGGCTCGAGGTAGTTGCCCATGTCGAAGAGCTCGGCGGGCGAGGCGATGTAGATCTGCAATTTGGCCCATTCGCTCTGGTGGGTGAGACCCTCGATGATCTGCAGTATGTAGTCCTTGATCTTCGTGAAGTTGTCCATGATCTTCATTATGTCCGTAAAGTCCACATCGGGGAGTGTCCAGTCGATGCCGTTCACACCTCCGGCCGTCGGGTCCACGGTCGTGACATCGAGGTCGATGACCGCGTCCGGGTGGGGGATGTCGTCGGGGTTGATCCCCTTCACCTTGAATGTTCCCTCGGCGTCTATGGCGTCCGCAATGTCCTGCGCCGTGCTGACACCGTCCTCCATCGTGATGATGAGCCTCTTGGCGCTGATGTTGGTGTCATTGTACTCGACGGTCTCGCTGCCGCCAGCTCCCTCGACGTGGAGGAAGATGATCTGTACGTTGTTGAGGTTCGTCCCCGCCTCGACCGCCTGTATCGTGAGGAACTCCGAGCCGTCGATGTAGATCGTCGTTTCGGCCCATTCCGGCGGCGTGGTGACGACCGCGACCGGATCGGATATTATGTCGGGCATGTACAGCTGCCCTGTCAGGAGCAGGCCGCCGTATTCCACGATATCGTCGTAGTGGGACTTGCTGTTGACCGGGATGACGTTGATCGCGTCGGTGTACAGGTCTATCAGATCCTGGTTCGGCTCGTCGTCTCCGTCGGGGTCGAGCAGCACGACCCTCTGGCCGAAAGTGGTCTCGTCGAAGTCCGGATCGGTCGTGTCCTGCGGCCCGAAGATGAACCCACTGACCGACCCGAGCTTGAATCCGAGGAACGTGATCGTGCTCGTGAACAGGATCTCCCATCCCGTGAAGGGATTGATGAGGTCGACCATCATATCAGTGATCGATTGCGAGTCGATGTCGTCAGGGTCCGACAGCCCGGCGATGAGCGTGCTGAAGAGCTCCTCGGGGAAGTCGAGTTTGAAGTAGAAGTAGCTCGAGTCGCTGATCCCCTGGAAGGGCGCAGGAATGGCGGCAATGATATTGCCGCCGAACAGCCCGGGCACCACGTTGAGCAGGAGGTCCCTGATGCTTCCAGCGAACTCGAAGCTGATCCCGAACTTGTCGAGGCGGAGCGTGACGTCCACGTCCGGTTCGCCCATTGGCATGCCGAAGATCGTCGGTTGGATCCTCACGTTGATCTCGAGGGACGGATCGAAGGTCTCCCAGCCGGCCTGGATCCCCTCGATGGCCGCATCGATCACAACATCGATGAGCTCTGTGAGGAACTCGTCGTAGTCGAAGCCGCTCCCGGCATCGTTGGCCAGGTTCGTGGCCTGCGTGATGAGCGCAGGCACAAGGAGAATGATGAGGTCGATGGCCCGGCCGATGTCCTCGATCGTAAAGTCCCTCAGGATCTCGAACGTCGTGGGCAGCATCCCCTCGACGCCCGTATCATCGTCGCCGATGACGCGGTCGACGAAGAACGCGGGGGTTATCACCTGTTCATCCTCGTCCTCGTCGACGACGCCGTCGAAGCTGCCTCCAGAGCCATCGCCGATGTCCAGCATCAATTGCGCCAGAGGCAGTCCGTGGTTCGCTTCGAGTTCGGCCGCGAGGTCCTCGAGGACGAGTTCGAGCACCCCCTCGAATGTCTCCCTGATGAAGACGGCGATGCCTACGACGGGCATCTCGATGATGCCCGAGGTGTCCAGCCGGGCGAGGATGGTCGCCTTGTTGGGGAAGAGGAAGGCGAGAGGATTCCCCGGGGCAGGTACGGAGAACGCGAAGTCGATGATCGGCGCGATCGGATTCGTTAGGTCGATGACGAGGCCGGCGTAGCCCATCGGCATCCCGAGGACGTCGATTGTCCCGTTTATCAGGAGCTTGACCTCGGGGATGTCGCCCAGGTATTCGGGCATTCCGATGTTGACCGCGACGGTGACGTTGCCCGCGATCATGCCCTGGACGTACAGGTTGGTTATCGTTCCAGTCGCCGCCATGGTGAAGGAGTCCTCCCACGTGAAGTTGCCGGCCCTGACGGTCTGCTCGACCCGGGCCTTGATTGCCGGAAGGGACGTGTCGAACGGGTCCTGGAATACAGGGGTGGTCAGAAGGTCCTCCGGGCTCTCGGGAGAGGGCCACGGATCGCCTCCGAAAGCGAATCCGCCGTCCTCCACCCCGAGGACGAAGCCAGTGGGGCCTAGGACCAGGCCGCCGGCCGAGATGGTCGCGATGAGGGGCCCGTACTGGCAGACGTAAAGCTTGATGCCGCCGCCGATGCCGCTGTACGTAAAGGATCCCTCGATTCCGCCGTAGAACGCGGTGACGGTCTCTCCGGAGTCGTTCTCTATGTCGACGAGCCCGAAGGTGAACATGCCACCTATCTTCACTACCCCTAGGTTCATGTCGTTGATGCCGAACTGCACGCCGTCGATCTTCGTGAACGGGAACTCGCCGTCGATGAGCTTGCCGATGTCGACCTCGAGTCCATCGACCATCGCCGTTATGGGGAATCCTCCGGAGCCGTCGAGACCGCCGGAGATTGTCAAAGCGAAGTTCCAGGGCTCCAGCAGGACCCCTTCCTCGCTTATCGCGTCGTCCCGGAACCGGATGCCCAGCTCGGTCAGTTTTATCGGTATGGGCAGGCCGAAGTCCGCAGTGGTAATGCCTGAACCCATCGATATCGACGCATAGAAGCCCGGAAGGATGAGGGGCACGAAGTCTGCTCGGATCCCGAAGTTGCCCACGGAGCCACCCCACCCTCCGACGACGGGAATGCCCGAGCCGAACTTGAGTGACAGGCCGTCTTCGCCGAACTCGACGAGCCGCTCGGTCCCGGTCGCCGTGAGGTCGAGCACGACGTCCCCCGCGCTGAACTCAAGGTAATTACCGATCTTGACGTAGAGCTCAGCCACCTCCACCTTGATGATCTCGGTCTTTCCCGGGGGCAGGACGAGGTTCACGGATTTCCCGGCTATCGTCGAGACGTCCTCGCCCGTCGTGTTCAGCCAGAACGTCGCGTCTCCGGCGAACCGGAAGGGTCCAGTCGAGGAGCCGACGCCTATCGCCATGCCTATCTGGAGGGCGAGCCCATTGCCCCGGATGAGCATCGCGCCCTCACCGCTCAACTCGAAGACCGGTTCGGTCCCCGACATGAACTCGATGGAGAAATCGGCGGCAACTCCGAGGCTGTCCCCCGTCTTCTCGAAGGCGAAGCTTCCCTCGAGCTCCAGGCTCGAGACCTTGAGCATGCCGTGCACCTCCACGAAGAGGTAGTCCTCCGAGAACGGTATCAGCACGGGACTGGCGTCGCCCGTGTCGACGTACTTGCCGTCCGGCGGGAAGGATGCCGGGAAGTCCACCACGGTGTCGTTCATCGTCGCGTAGGCCGGGTCTGCGGGATCGTCCTTGAGGCCGCCCCCGCCAACGTTGAACTTGATGGTGGCGCCGCCGGATATCTCCAGGGCGTCCATCCCGACGAATGCGACCTCGTCCACCTCGGCCGAAAGGGCGGTCCAGTTCCTCAGGTCAGTCTCGGCGGCGGGGTCTGGCGAGCGCACCTTCATCAGGACGAGGGCGAACTCGAAGTTGCTGAGCGAGAGGCCGAACGCGTCGGGATCGGTCTCGTTCACGTCGACGATGCCGTCGCCGTCGTCATCGCCGTTCCAGTAGGGGCCGTTGACGCCGGCGAAGGCGTGCCCTATCTCGGCGCCTACGGACAGCACCTCGACGTAGGCGGTGTCCGCGTTCGTCCCGTCGGTCACGGTCACGATCTCGCTGGTCTTCTCGAACGCGAAGGAGCCCGAGAGGTAGAAGAACCCGAACAGGCCGAGCGTCAGCGCGCCTCCCGCGCTGATGTACTCGGTGTCCTGTCCGAGCAGCACGGTCCTGCCGCCGCCGCAGTCCACGTGGAGCCCGTCGTCAGGGAAGCTTGCAGGGAAGTCCACGACGGTGTCGTTGTCCCCTTCGGTGTCGTACCCTCCGCCGGTGTTGATCTCCACGGATACGGAGCCCGACAGCGTCATGTCCTCGATCCCCACGAAGGCGATCTCCTCCGCCTCGGCGGACACCGCCGTCCAGCTCCTGAAGTCCGTCTGCGTGTCCGGGTCGTCGGTCCGGACCTTCATGATCGTCAGCGCGAACCGCACCTCGCTCAGGGAGAACCCGAGGGCGGCTGCGTTGGTCTCGGTGGCCTCGTCGACCTCCCCGTCGTCGTCGATGTCCTCGCGCCAGTACGGCCCGTTGACGCCCGCGAACGCGTGGATTATCGTCGCGCCGATGCTGAGCATCTCGACGTCGACGCCCGGTTCGGACGTGAAGCCGTCGGTCACCGTTACGGTCTCCGAGGTCTTCTCGAAGGCGAAGCTCCCGTCGACGTAGAAGAAGCCGAACAGGTCGAGCTTCAGCCAACCTCCGGCGCTGATGTAGTCAGTGTCCTGTCCCAGGAGGACTGTCTTGCCCCCTCCGCAGTTGACGTACAGCCCGTCGGCCGGGAAGCTCTCGGGCCAGTCGACGACGGTGTCGTTGTCGCCATCCAGGTCCGAACCGCCTCCGGTGTTGATCTCCACCTCGACCCCGCCGGATATCTTGAGCCCTTCCATGCCGACGAAGGCGATCTCGCCGGCCTCGGCCTTCACCGCGGTCCAGTTGCGGTTGTCGGTCTGCGTCTCCGGGTCGTCGGCCTTCACCTTCAATATGGCCAGCCCGAAGGAGACGTTGCTGAGCGAGAACCCGAGGGCCGCAGGGTTCGTCTCCGCGGGGTCCACGACGCCGTCGTCGTTGTCGTCCCCGAGCCAGTATGGCCCGTTGACGCCGGCGAACGCGTGGGTGACGGTCGCGCCGATGCTGAGCATCTCCACCGGCACGTCGGTCTCCGAGGTGAAGCCGTCGGTCACCGTCACGGTATCGCTGGTCTTCTCGAACGCGAAGCTACCGTCGACGTAGAAGAACCCGAACAGGTCGAGCCTGAGCGCTCCACCGGCGCTGAGGTACTCGGTGTCGCGGGCCAGGAGGACCGACGTGCCAGGGCCGGTCGCCACCTCTAGCCCCTCCATCGGATAGCTCGCCGGGAAATCGACGACGGTGTCGTTGTCGCCGTCCTCGTCGGAACCGCCTCCGGTGTTTATCTCGACCTCGACCCTCCCCTCGACGATAAGGCCCTCCATCCCGACGAAGGCTATCTGTGTCGCTTTGGCATAGACGGCGGTCCAATTCCTGTGGTCGATCTGCGTCCCTGGGTCCTCTGCCTTCACCTTCATCAATGCGAGAGCGAACTCCACGCCGCTCAGCGAGAACCCGAGCGCCGATGAGTTCGTCTCGTTCTGGTCGATCTCGCCGTCGTCGTCCGTGTCCTCGTGCCAGTACGGCCCGTTGACACCCGCAAAGGCGTGGGTCACGGTCGCGCCGATCCGCAGTGACTCGACCGGGACGCCGGGTTCCGACGAGAAGCCGTTCGTAACGGACACGGTCTCCGATGTCTTCTCGAAGGCGAAGCTCCCGTCGACGTAGAAGAAGCCGAACAGGTCGAGCTTCAGGGAACCGCCGGCGCTCACATAATCCGTGTCCTGTGCGAGGAACACCGACGTTGTCTCCCCCGTCGCGACCTCGAGGCCGTCCGCGGGATAGCTCGCCGGCCAGTCGACCACCGTGTCGTTGTCGCCGCTGGTGTCGGAACCGCCCCCCGTGTTGATCTCGACCTCGATGCTGCCTTGGATCGTCAGCCCCTGCATTCCAACGAACGCGATGTCTCCCGCCTTCGCGTACACGGCCGTCCAGTTGCGGTTGTCGGTCTGGGTTTCCGGGTCCTCCATCCTGACCTTGAGGAGCGCGAGGGCGAACTCGACGTTGCTGAGTGAGAACCCGAGGACCGAGCCGTTGGTCTCGGCGGGGTCGATCTCGCCGTCATCGTCGGCGTCGCCGGTCCAGTAAGGCCCGTTTACCCCTGCGAATGCGTGGTTCACGGTCGCGCCTATCCTCAGCATCTCGACATCGACGCCCGGTTCGGACGTGAAGCCGTCGGTCACCGTTACGGTCTCCGAGGTCTTCTCGAAGGCGAAGCTCCCGTCGACGTAGAAGAAGCCGAAGACGTCGAGCATGAGCGAGCCGGCCGCGCTCAGGTACTCCTCGTCGAACCCGAGGGTCAGCGAAGTGGTCTCCCCGGTCTCCACGACGAGACCGTCCGAGGGGAAGCTCGCCGTGAAGTCGACAACTGTATCGTTCACCACGGCGAGGTCCTCGTCCGCTGGGTCGGCCTTGATCCCCCCGCCGCCCTGGTTCAGGCTCACCTCGACGCTACCGCGCAGCGATAGCCCTTCGATGCCCACGAAGGCGATGTCCCCGGCGCTTGCCATAACGCCCGTCCAGTTCCGGAGGTCGGTCTGGGTCGCGGGGTCGTCCGCTTTGACCGAGAAGAGGGCGAGGGCGAACTGGACTGCACTGAGCGAGATGCCGAGCGCCGAGGCGTTCGTCTCCGCCGGGTCGTCCACTTCGCCATCGCCGTCGAGGTCCTCGCGCCAGTACGGTCCGTTGACACCCGCAAAGGCGTGGTTCACGGTCGCGCCGATCTTCAGCATCTCCACCTCGACCCCTGGTTCGGAGGTCGTCCCGTCCGTGACGGTCACCGTCGCGCTCCTCTTCTCGAAGGCGAAGGTCCCGTCGACGTAGAAGAACCCGAAGAGGTCGAGCTTCAGCGCGCCGACCGCCGACAGGTAACTGCCGTCGAACGCGAGGGTGATGGACGTCGTCCCGCCGGTCTCGATCTCGAGCCCCTCGGTCGGGAAGCTCGTCGGGAAGTCGACGACCGAGTCGTTGGGGCCGTCCGCGTCCTCCCCGAAGCCCTGGTTGATCCTCACGCCGACGCTTCCCGACAGCGCCAGACCGGTGATCCCGACGAACTCCACGGTCGCGACGCTCGTGTCGAGTCCGACCCACGTCCTCTGGTCCGTCGGGTCGCCTGTGTTCGCGCCGACTAGCGCGAGGGCGAACTCGAGGTTCGACAGGGAGAGGCCGGTGGCCGTCGCATTCGTTTCGCCCGCGTCGATGACACCGTTGTCGTTGACGTCACCCATCCAGTATGGCCCGTTAATGCCCGCGAAGGCGTGGTTTACCGTAGCGCCGAACGTCAGCAACTCGACGTCGACGACCTCGGGCGAGGTCCCGTCGGTCACGGTCACGAAGGCCGTGCTCTTCTCGATGACGAAGCTCCCGGATACGTAGAAGAAGCCCGAGATCTGGATGAGCCCTTCCGTGACGGCAAGCCTCTGACTGCCGGCAGGGATCCCGTCGTCGGGAATGTCGACGGTGACCGTACCGACC